>JBICIB010000384.1:0-3761 GCA_043101415.1 Planctomycetota bacterium JB042
GGACGGCCGGGCACCGGGCGCCGGAAAGGACGGCCTCTCCGACTTCCACGACCCCGCGTCCCGGCTTTCCGCCATCCCGGCTTTCCGTGACCCGGTCTTCCTCTCCCCCTCCCTTTCCCCCGTGTCCGGTCTTCCGGTCTTCGGGTGCCCGATCCCGGGTCCCCGAGCAGAGAGACGAAGCTCACGAGTCGACGCGCGCCGAACGAGTCGTGTACGCGTACGGGCACGGGCGCGTGGCGATCCTCCCATCGCCCCGATACATTGCCCCGATGCCCGCCTCCGACCTCCGATCGTTCCTCGCCGAGCTCGACGCCGCCGGCGAGCTCCTCCGCGTGAAGGCGACCGTCTCCCCGATCCTCGAGATCGCGGAGATCGCCGACCGGCACTCGAAGCTCCCGTGCGCGGTCGAGTCGCGGACGGCGAAGCGGTTCGATCCCGAGCACCACCGCTTCGGCGGACACGCGCTCCTGTTCGAGGACGTGGAGGGGGCGGACTTCCCGCTCGCGATCAACGTGTTCGGGTCGTACGCGCGCGCGGAACGGGCGTTCGGGGTGTTCGAGTCGGGCGGGCTCGAGGCGATCGCGGCGCGGATCGGCGCGCTGACGAAGCCGGAGCCGCCGGCGTCGCTCGGCGCGGCGCTCCGGAAGGCGAAGGAGTTCCTGCCGCTCCTGAAGGTCCCGCCCCGGAGGGTGAAGCGCGGGATCTGCCAGGAGGTCGTGAAGCGCGCCGCGGACGGCGAGGTCGACCTGACCCGCCTCCCGATCCTGAAGTGCTGGCCGCACGACGGCGACCCGACGAAGGTCGGCTACCCCGGCTGGCCGCCGGAGCGGTGCCGGACCGCGGCGGGGGGCGGGCGGTACGTCACGTTCGCCGGGATGCACACGATCCACGCCGACGACGCGGGGAAGGCGAAGCCCCCGAGCCACAACGTCGGGATGTACCGGGCGCAGCTCGTCGACGCGACGCACCTCGCGATGCACTGGCACATGCACCACGACGGCGCGCGCCACTGGCGGTCGTGGAAACGGCGCGGCGAGCGGATGCCGATCGCGATCGTCCTCGGCGGCGAGCCGGTCCTCCCGTACGCGGCGACGGCGCCGCTCCCGCCGGGGATCTCGGAGCTCCTGATGGCCGGGTTCCTCCAGGGGCGCGGCATCCCGCTCGTCGACGCGGCGACCGTCCCGCTCCGCGTCCCCGCGAACGCCGAGATCGTGATCGAAGGGTGGGTCTCGACCGAGTGCGGGCCGATCGGGTTCGACCCGGCGACCGACGACGACCTCGGGCCGGGCGCGGTGCTGGAGGGGCCGTTCGGCGACCACACCGGGTTCTATTCGCTCCCCGACCGCTACCCGCTGGTCGAGGTGACGGCGATCACGCACCGCCGGGACGCGATCTACCCGACGACGATCGTCGGCCTGCCGCCGCAGGAGGACTACGCGCTCGGGAAGGCGACCGAGCGGATGTTCGGCCCGCCGCTGAAACTCCTGATCCCCGACCTCGACGACTACCACCTGCCGCGGTACGGCTGCTTCCACAACGCGGCGTTCGTGACGATCGAGAAGGAGTATCCGCTGCAGGCGCGGCGCGTGATGTCGTCGGTCTGGGGGGCGGGGCAGATGGCGTGGACGAAGACGATCGTCGTCGTCGACCACGACGTCGACGTCCACGACGAGCGGGCGGTGCTGCGCGCGCTGTTCGAGCGCTGTCGGTTCGACCGTGACCTCGTCCTGATCGAGGGGCCGCTCGACATCCTCGACCACGCCGCGTCGCGCCTCGGCGCGGGCGGGAAGCTCGGCTTCGACGCGACCCGGAAGATCGCCGGCGAGGAGGTCGACGGCGTCCCGTTCGACCGGGCGCCGACGACGCGGCCGCCGACGCCGGCCGACGTCGAGGCGCTGGCGTCCCGCCTCGTCGGCACCGCCGGCACCGTCGGCATCGCGGCGGTCGACCTCCCGCCCGACGGCCTCGGCCGGCTCGCCGTCGTCGCGATCGAGAAGGCCGCCCCCGGCGACGGGGTGCGCGCGATCGAGGCGACCCGCGCCGCGGCGGCGGAGCTCCCCCTCGACATGGTGATCGTGATCGACCGCCCGGCCGACGTCGCCGATCTCGAACGCGTCCTCTTCCTCCTCTGCGCCAACGTCGACCCCGGCCGCGACCTTCTCCGCGACGGCGAGCGGATCGGTTTCGACGCGACCTCGAAGACCCCGGACGAGGCCCGCCACGGCCGCGCCGTCCGCGCCTGGCCGCCCCTGCTCGAGATGGACCAGGCGACGAAGGCGAAGGTGGACGCGCGGTGGCCGGAGTATTAGCCGCTGCGCGGCTTGGAACGCGTTCGGGAACGTCTTCGCGTTCGCCACGGCGGCGGCCGGAGGAGGGACGAGCTCTCCGACCCGCTGTCCTAAACGCTGCGCGGCTTGGAACGCGCTCGGGAACGTCTGCGCGTTCCCCACGGCGGCGGCCGGAGGAGGGACGAGCTCTCCGACCCGCTCACGTCCTCGCGCGATGCGCCCGGCGTGGTCTCCGCGAAGTTTCGAGTCGCGCTGCGGGGTCGCTCTCGGAGCCTCATCCCTCCTCCGGCCCCGCCTCGCCCGCTCCGGACTTCCTCACCCGATTCCGGGTTGGAAGAGGGGGAGTCCGGTGAGGACCCATGAACTGGCGCTGACACGGATTGTCGGCACATGCGTCTGTCCTCCGCGCCAGCGGCCTCTCCCCTGCTCTCGTTGCTCTCCCTTGCTCTCCCCTGCTCTCCCCTGCCTCGGATCTTCGAGCGATTCCGTCCCACTCTTCTCTCAGGTCGGGGGGGGGCATGCGCCGACGAAACGAGTCCGGAATCAGGATTCGACGGCGGGTCTCCCGACGGGGGCCCGGCGGACGAGGAGCAGCCGACGATGACGCGCAGCCCCGGGCTCGAACGATGGTGGCCGACGACCCAGGCGCTCGACCTCGTGAAGGCGTCGGTCGAGGACGTGGCCGGGGCGCTCCGGCGGGAGGTCGAACGGAGCGTGTCGGGCGAGCCGATCGAGGAGTCCTGGACGGCGTTCGCCTCGATCGATGAGGCGCTGACGAGCGTGGAGCGGTACACGAACGTCCCGACCGCGGTGCTGGCGTTCGCGACCGAGTCCCCCTGGACGATCCTCTGGAGCAACGGGTTCCACTGCACCGGGTTCGACAGCGTGGCGTCGGGGCTGACGCGGACGCACGGGTTCGAGACGCTGCACTTCTGCGTGCACGACGAGGCGACGACGACGCCGCCGGGGGGCGGGTTCACCTGGCGGGCCCGGAAGGGGGCCGAGGTGGTCGAGCGGTCGGTCCACTCCTGGTGCACCGGGGGGTACTGGGCGATCGTCGAGGCGGGGGCGCCGCTCGCCGAGGAGGACCTCGGGCGGTACCTCTCCCCGGAGATGAGCGAGCGGCTCGACGAGCGGACGATGAAGGAGTTCCTCGCCCGCAAGGGGATCGAGCCGTGGAACGAGGCGTTCTACCGGCTGGCGCCCGATCGCACGTTCCGGCTCGAGCGGACGAGTCCGCCGGAGACGGTCGAGGTCCGCACGCCGGAGCGGGTCGTCGCCGGGCTCGAGGTCCGCGTCCCGGTCGCCGATCCTCAGAGGTAGCTCCAGACCGGGCTCGTCCCGCGGCGCTTCACGCCGGCGTACCAGACGCAGAGCGGGAAGAGGAGCAGGACGATCGCGCCCCAGGCGACGTAGACCGGGACGAGCTCGACCGGCCCGTCGGGCACCGCCTGCAGCATGCCGCCGACCCAC
>JBICIB010000385.1:0-2689 GCA_043101415.1 Planctomycetota bacterium JB042
TGCGCACCTCGACGAGCTGGAGGGGATGGCGGACGAGGCGCTCCTGGCGCTCCGTCGCCACCTCGTCGAACGCCTGCGCGCGCGCGTCGACGCGCGCAAGGCGTCGCGCGGCGTCTGGTCGTTCGACGACCTCCTAGTGCGGCTCCGGCGGGCGTTGGGCGGCGCGGGGGGCGCGGGCCTGCGCGCCGCGCTGCGAGGCAGGTTCCGGGCGGTGCTGATCGACGAGTTCCAGGACACCGACGAGGTCCAGTGGGACATCTTCCACGACGTCTTTCCGTCCGAGGACGGCTGGCTCTGCCTGATCGGGGACCCGAAGCAGGCGATCTACCGCTTCCGTGGGGCAGACCTCGGCACCTACCTGCGGGCCCGCGACGCGGCGAAGCGCTCCGCCACGCTCCCCGAGAACTGGAGGTCCGACCCGCGGGCCGTCCGCGCGGTGAACGCGGTCTTCACGCGGGCCGCGGAGGCGCCGTCCCCGTTCCTCGACGAGCGCGTCGAGTTCCGGCCGGTCTCCGCGCGCAAGGACGATCGGATCCGGTGCGCCGGCGAGCCGGGTCCGGGGTTGCGCGTCCTCGTCCGGCGCGCCGCCGACGACGGGCCCGAGGCGAAGGGGGAGTTCGAGGCCGATCTCCCGGCGCGCGTGGCGACGGAGGTCGTGCGCATGCTGCACGACGGCGCGATCACGATCGTCCCGGAGCCGGGCCCCGGCGAGACCCGTCCGCCCGCGCCGGAGCCGCTCCTGCCGAAGCACGTCGCGATCCTCACCCGGACGAACCGGCAGGCGAGGGACGTCCAGGCCGAGCTCCGCGCGCGAAAGGTCCCGTCGATCCTGCACGGCGACGCCAGCGTCTTCTCGACCCCCGAGGCGACCGACCTGCTGCGCATCCTCGAGGCGACGCTCGACCCGTCGCGGGAGGCGATCGTCAAGGCGGCCCTCGCGACCGACCTCCTCGGGCGCGACGCGGCGGCGCTCGACGGGCTCGCGGTCGACGGGAACGACGAGTGGGTGGGAATCCTCGACGGACTGCGGGAGCTGCGGCGCCGGTGGGAGGAGCGCGGACTGGTCGCGATGCTCCACCAGCTCTTCCAGTCGCACGGCGTCGTCGCCCGCATGCTCGCGGTCGTCGGCGGCGAGCGGCGGATGACGAACGTCGTTCACCTCGTCGAGCTGCTCCATCGAGCGGCGCGCGAGGAGCGGCTCGGTCCGGCGGCGCTCGTCCGCTGGCTGGGTCGCCAGATCCGGCGCGAGGAGGAGGGCGGCTACACCGACCGCGAGGCGGCGCAGATCCGGCTGGAGAGCGACGCCGACGCGGTGCAGATCGCGACGGTCCACCGCTCGAAGGGGCTCGAGTACCCGGTCGTCTTCGTGCCGTGGCTCTGGTCGTCCGTCCGGAAGCCGACCGAGTGGTTCCTGGAGGTCGAGGACCCGGATCGGGGCCGGCGCTGCATCGACCTCCGCGGAAGGGACCACCCCGCGGTGAAGGAAGCGGCGCTGCGTGCGACGAGGGAGGAGGACATCCGGCTCGCCTACGTCGCGCTGACCCGCGCCCGTCATCTGACCGTCGTCCACCACGGGCTCGTGAACGAGCTCGAGCTCTCGCCGCTGGGACACCTGCTCCACGGCGAGGGGAAGGTCGACGCGGTGACGTTCCGTGACGACCTCGCATCGCTCGCCGCGCGCTCGGACGGGTCGATCGAGATCGTCGACGAGTCGCCGCCGTCGCCCGCGTCGTGGACCCGGCCCGACCGTTCGGCGCCGGAGCTCGCCGCGGCCACCCTCGGACGGCGCCTCGACCGGGCGTTCCGGACGTCGAGCTTCTCCGCCCTCGTCTCGGGGAGCGCCGGCGCGCCGGGGAGCCCGGAGGAGACGGGCGCCGAACGGGACGACCCGGCGCTCGAGCCGGCGCGCGACCGCGGCGCGGGGGCGGTCGTGCCGCTGCGCGAGTTCGTGCGCGGGACCCGCGCGGGACGGTTCCTGCACCGCGTGCTCGAGCTCGCGGACTTCCGCGTCGACGCGCGCGACGCGCTTCGCGACGTGGTCGACAAGGTGCGGCGCGCGTACGCGGTTCCGGCCGTCCACACGTCCGAGTCGATCGCCGACGCGCTCGGGCTCGCGCTCGACGCCCCGCTCGACGGCGCGACCCGGCTCGCCGACGTCCCGCCCGAGCGCCGCTGGAACGAGCTGCCGTTCCTCTTCCCCGTGGCGCCCGGCGGCGCGCCGGTCCGTCCGGCGGACCTCGCCGCCGTGGTGCGTCGGGAAGGGCCGCCCGCCGTGCCGATCGAGGTGGCGGATCGGATCGAGGCGCTCGACTTCCGGCCGTTGCGCGGATTCCTGAGGGGGTACATCGACCTCGTCTTCGCGGACGCCCCGGGGCCGGACGGCCGGTTCTGGGTGGTCGACTTCAAGTCGAACGACCTCGGGCCGCGGTACGGCGACTACGAACCGGACGCGCTCCGCCGCGCGATGCGGGAGCACGACTACGACCTCCAGGCGCTCCTCTATCTCGTCGCGGTGCACCGGTTCCTCCGGGTGCGCCTCGCGGAGTACGACCCGGCCCGGCACCTCGGCGGCGCGCGCTACCTCTTCCTGCGCGGCATGGCGCCGGATCACGCGGGCCGCGGCGTCGTGGAGATCCCGGCGACGACTTCGCTCGTCGAGGGGCTCGACGCGGTGAGATCGGAAGAGCGT
>JBICIB010000386.1:0-3831 GCA_043101415.1 Planctomycetota bacterium JB042
GTTCACGTCGCCGCCGCCGGCGACCGAGCGTCCGAGCGAGTCGTTCTGCTGGCTCCCGTCGAACGTGGACAGGACCTGTCCCCCCGCTCCGGAGTAGACCCGCCCCATCCCGGCGTCGAGCTGCGTGTTGTCGTCGGAGGGGGCCCCGACCATCAGGTCCGGGACGCCGTCGAGGTCGATGTCCCCGGCGCCGGCGACGGCCGCCCCGAAGCGGTCCGAGTCGGCGTCCCCCGTCAGCAGGAGCGACTCGTCCTGCGCGGCGACCGGAGCGGCGAGGGCCAGGAGGAGCGCCGGCCCGAGGGCGGCGGGCACGACGGGGACGGCGCGGAGCAACATGTACGACTCCCGGCTCGAGGGGGCACAGCGTACCGAAATCGGTGCGGGAGCGCCACTTCGAGCCCCTCCCGCCGGCGGCGGACACGCCCGGCGGATTCGCCTTCCATCCCGCTTCACGGGACCTTTATCGTCCGGCCCTTCGCAGGGCGGGCGAGGAACCATGGATCGAGACGGTCGGCAGGAAGGATGGGCGCTCCTGTTCCGCGTCCTCCTCGTGTTCCTCGCGCTGTACCTGTTCCTCGTCGGCATCGGGACGATGTCGACGGCGTTCAAGACGATGGGGAAGACCTTCAGCGAGGGGCTGCTCGCCACGCAGGCCGGTCCGATCGTCTCGCTCTTCATCGGCATCCTCGCGACGACCTTGATGCAGAGCTCGTCCACGACGACGTCGCTCGTCGTCGGCCTCGTCGCGGCCGGCGCCATCGAGTTCCACTCCGCCGTCTACATGGTGATGGGCGCCAACGTCGGGACGACGGTGACGAACACGATCGTCTCGCTGGGACACATCACCCGGTCGGCCGAGTACAAGCGGGCGTTCGCCGCGGCGACGGTCCACGACTTCTTCAACCTGATCGTCCTCCTCGTCCTCTTCCCGCTGGAGGTGTTCACCGGGGTCCTCGACAAGGCGGCGCACGTCTGCTCGGACGCCTTCCAGGGCGTCGGCGGGACGAAGCTCGCCAACCCGATCAAGGCGATCACCAAGCCGCTGGTGAACGAGCTGAAGGAGTTCGCGATCGCCGTCGCGCCGGCCGGCTCCGACACGGCGGCGGGTTGGATCCTGCTCTTCCTGGCGTTCGCGCTGACGTTCGGCGGGCTGATCACCCTCGTCAAGATGCTCCGCAAGATCATGGTGACGCGACTCGAGAACCTGTTCGATCGCGTCCTCTTCAAGTCGGCGCCGCGCGCGCTCTTCTTCGGCCTCGTCCTGACGATCCTGATGCAGAGCAGCTCGATCACGACGTCGGTCGCGGTGCCGCTGGTCGGCGCCGGCGTCCTGAACATCCGCCAGGTCTTCCCGTACACGATGGGCGCGAACATCGGCACCACGATGACGGCGCTCCTGGCGTCGCTCGCCGCCCTCGCCGGCGCGGGTCCGGAGGGCCGGGAGACCGCCCTCCTCGGCCTCGCGCTCGCGTTCCACCACGTCCTGTTCAACGCGCTCGGCGTCGCCCTCGTCTACCCGATCCGGGAGGTCCCGGTGCGGATCGCCGAGGCGTTCGCCGGACTCGCCCTCTGGAACCGGGCGATCCCCCTCGTCTACATCATTGGTACGTTCTACCTGCTCCCCTTCCTCGTCGTCTGGCTCGGGAGGCCGTCGTGATCCGTGAGATCCTGAACCTTCTCAGCAAGGACAACCTCCAGGTGCAGGCGCTCTCGGAGTGCTACGAGATGCTCGACCTGTGCCACCGCATGGTGCACGCGTCGGTCGAGTCGCTCCGGCAACGCGACGACGCATCGATCGACGTCGACATCGGCCAGCTCGACAAGCGGCTGAACTCGTTCGAGCGGGACGTGCGACGGAAGGTGATGACGCACCTCTCGCTCGGCCACACCGCGGACATCGCCTCCGGGCTGGTGCTCGTCTCGATCGTCATCGACCTCGAGCGCATCGGCGACTACACGAAGAACATCTACGGGCTCGCCCGCCAGCACCCGTCGCGACTCACCGCCGGACCGAACGAGGAGCGCCTGACGACGATCGAGCAGAACGCCCTCGACAACTTCGACCGGACCGTCTCCGCGTTCAAGTCGGGCGACCTCGAGGAGGCGCGCCGGCTGATGAAGGAGTACAAGGACGAGATCTCCCGGCCGTGCGCCGACTTCGAGGAGATGCTGGTCAAGGGGGAGTCGCGGCTCGAGTCCGGGGAGGCGGTCGCGCTCGCGCTCTACCTCCGGTTCATGAAGCGGATCAGCGCCCACTCGCGAAACCTCATCTCGTCGCTGGTGAACCCGTTCGACCGGATCGGCTACGGGGAGTGAGCGTGCCCCGGAACCGCCGGCGGGCGGCCCCGGATCCCGACCCGCCGTCCGCCCCACGGTGATGCTCTCGCGCCTCGAGAAGTCCCTCCCCCCCCGCCTCCGGCCGCTCCCGGAGTTCCTCGTCCTCGGGACGATGAAGGGAGGGACGACGTCGCTCTACCGGTACCTCCTCGCGCACCCGGACGTCGCGGCGCCGTCGACGAAGGAGATCCACTTCTTCGACGACCACTGGCGCGAGGGGGTCGACTGGTACCGCCGCCGTTTCCCGTCCGTCGTCCCGCGCGTGGTGCGCCGGCTCTCGGGGCGGCGGCCGATCGTCACCGGCGAGGCGACGACGCGGTACCTCTCCGCGCGGAAGGTGCCGGCGCGCGTGAGAGAGGTGCTCCCCCACGCCCGGTTCGTCGCGCTCCTGCGGGATCCGGCGACGCGAGCCCACTCGCACTACCAGCACAACCGGCGGCATGCGCGCGAGCCCCGGTCGTTCGCGGCGGCCATCGACGCCGAGATCGAAGGGCACGCCCGGGGCGAGCTCCGGGTCCGTCCGTCGTACCTCGGGCGCGGCCTGTACGCCGACCAGCTGGAGCGCTGGTGGGCCGAGTTCCCGCGCGATCGCTTCCTGATCCGCCGGAGCGAGGAGTTCTTCGCCGACCCGGCCCGCATCCTCGACGACGTCGCCCGGTTCCTCGGCCTGGCGCCGTTCGACTGGGCCGCGTCCGGCGCGACGGCCCGGGCGTACAACCGCCACCCGTACGCGCCCGCCGACGCCGAGGCGCTCGACCGGCTCCGCGCGTGGTTCCGCCCCCACAACGAGCGGCTGGCCGCGCTGTTCGACCCGCCGCGCGAGTGGTGGGACCGGGGCGGGCCGCCGGAGTGATACGCTCGTCGGCATGACGCGCCACCTCCGCCCCCTCTCCCTCGCCGCCGCCCTGCTCCTCGCCCCTTCGTCGCCCGCCGGCGACGCGCTCTACGTCGCCGAGTACAAGTTCAACGACCCGCACCTCACGCGGCTCTCGCCGGACGGAAGCGGCGCCACCCCGCTGTCGGTCCTCCCGACCGCGGACTGGCTCGTGGTCGGGCTCGCGGTCGACACGCCCGCGGGGAAGGTGTACTGGACGCACGGCTCGTTCCAGCAGGGGGCGATCCGCCGCGCGACCCTCGACGGCACGAACGTGGAGACGATCGTCTCCGGCCTCACCAACCCGCGCGGGCTCGCGCTCGACCCGACCGGCGGCCACGTCTACTGGTCCGACACGTCCGACCGCGCGCTCTACCGCGTGAAGCTCGACGGGACCGGCTTCCAGACCGTCGCGAACACCGGGAACCAGCTCGGACGGCCGACGCTCGACCTGGCGCTCGGACACGTCTGGTTCGGCGACCTCGGCGCGGGGACGATTCTCCGGGCGAACCTCGACGGATCGAACCCGCAGGTGATCGTCTCCGGCGCCGACGACCCGGTCGCCCTCGCGCTCGACCCGGGCGGCGGGAAGGTGTACTGGGTCGACGCGCAGACGGTCA
>JBICIB010000387.1:0-5352 GCA_043101415.1 Planctomycetota bacterium JB042
CGGGCCGGCGGACCGCGGAGCGCGGGTGGGCCGCCGCGCGGCGGGAGGGCGGGAGGGCGGGCGGGGGCTGGGGGCGGAGGCGGAGGCGGGGGCGGGGGCGGGGAAGGGGCCGGGGGGCCGGGGGCTACTTCTCGCCGAACCCGCCTTCGATGAGCGAGGCCACGTCGTCGACGAGCGCCTCGGCGTCGTCGCCGTCGGCGCGCAGGGTGACCTCGGTCCCCTGGGCGGCGCAGAGCGTCATCAGCTGCATGATCGAACGCCCGTCGACCTCGCGGCCGTCCACTCCGACGGCGAGGGCCGCCCGGTGCCGGTGCGCCGCCTCGGCGATCATCGCGATCGGCCGGGCATGGAGTCCCTGCCGATTCGGGATCACGACCTGGCGCGTCACCTGGCCCACGGCAGGCGGAGCTACTCGCCCAGCTCCTTGAACAGGCCGGCCGCGTCCTTGCTGGTCTTCGTCGTCCTCAGGAACCGGCCGAAGTCGGGGTGCCGGACGACCGAGGAGAGCCAGCGCAGGATCTGGAGGTGGTTCTCGGCCTGGGAGGCGGGCGAGATCAGCAGGATGAAGAGGTCGCACGGCTCGCCGTCGACCGCGTCGTACTCGATCGGGGAAGAGGCGACCCCCACCGCGGTGATCGTCTCGGTGACGGCGTCGTTCTTCACGTGCGGGATCGCGATCCCGGCCCCGATCCCGGTGCTGCCGATCTTCTCCCGCTCCCGGAGCGCCGCGAGGAGCTCGTCCCGGACCCCGGGCTCGATGCGGCCCGCCTCGACCGTCAGTTCGAGGAGCTCGGAGAGGACGGCGTCCTTCTCGGTCGCCTCGAGCCCGACCCGGATCGTGTCGGATCGGAACAGCTTCCAGAAGTCGCTCACTTGTTGAGCTCCTCGTCGATGATGTCCTCGTAGGAGAGTTCCGCGTCGTCCGGCGATTCGTCGGCGCCCTCGGGCAGCGGCGGCGGCGAGTTCTCTCCCGCCATGCTCTCGCCCTTGTGGTCCTTCCGGCGGCCGGCGAGCTTCCGGAGCTGCTGCTCGACCTTGTCGATCACGAGGTCGACCGCGGCGCGCGGCTCCGCGTGCTTCTCGCGACCGATGACGCGCTCGCCCCGCTGCCCGCTGACGAGCATCTCGACGATGAAGTCGTCGTGCTCCTTGTCGACCACGATCTCGACGCGGACCTCGTGGTGCAGGTACTTCGTGACCTTCCCCGCCTTCTCCCGGGCGTACTCCTCGACCTCACGCTCCACGTGGACGTGACGGCTCGTGATCTCGACGTTCAAGATGACTCCCGCGAACGCTGGGACGATGCGATGGGCGCGTGTTCGAAACGCGGGAAGTGCAATTGAATTCCCGGTTTGCGACCGATCAGAAAGGAAGGAGCGGAGGGTGTCAATAATCGACCCGCCACAAAAACAGCGCGTGCGCCGGCAGCGCGGCCGGCGCCTCCCGGCGGTCTCGCGCGGCGAGGATCCGGGCCGGTTCGGACGGGTCGTCGCGCCCCATCCCGACGCGGAGGAGGCACCCCGCGATCGAGCGGACCATGTGCTGCAGGAAACCGTTCGAGGTGGCGAAGATGCGGAATCCGCGCGGCGTCCCGACGATCCGGAGCGCGAACATCGTCCGGACCGTGTCGAGGTCGGGCGGCGCCTCGGTCGCGAACGATCGGAAGTCGTGGCGGCCGACGAGGTGCGCGGCGGCCCGCCGCATCGCGCCGAGATCCGGAGGGCGCCGGAGATGCAGCGCCCGTCTCCGGCGCAGCGGGTCGCGGTGCGCGTCGACATACGCCTGGTAGAAGTAGGTCTTCCGGACGGCGGAGTAGCGCGCGTGGAAGTCGGCCGGGGCGTCCGCGGCGGCGCGGACGGCGACGTCTTCCGGCAGGTTCGCGTTCAGCGCCCGAACGAGCGTCTCCGCCGGCAGCCCGCAGGCGGTCCTGAAGTGGCAGACCTGCCCGATCGCGTGGACGCCCGCGTCGGTCCGGCCCGAGCCGTGGACCGGACTCCGGACGCGGGTGACCGCCTGGATCGCCGCCTCGACCGCGCCCTGGACCGTCGGCCGGTCCGGCTGGCGCTGCCAGCCCTGGTACGCGGCCCCGTCGTAGGCGAGGACCAGCTTGACGGTCCGGTCCATCTCGGTGCGCGGCTCCGGCGGCACGGGCAGGGACGGGCGAGGGAGGGGGCGGCTCAGTACTCCCGTCGCTGCCGCGACGACGGGATGTTCATCATCTTGCGGTACTTCGTGACGGTCCGGCGGGCGATGTCGAGGCCGAGGGTCTTCAGCTCGCGGACGATCTCCTCGTCCGAGAGCGGCTTCGCCTTGTCCTCGGCGTCGATGATCTCCTTCACCTTCTGCCGGACCGAGTCCCGCGACTCGAGCCCCGCGGCCTCCCCCCCGGGCGCCGCGCCGGTGAAGAAGTGCTTCAGCGGGAAGACGCCGCGCGGGGTCTGCATCCACTTGTCGGAGATCGCGCGGCTGACCGTCGACACGTGGAGGCCGAGGCGGTCCGCGACGTCGCGCATCTTCAGCGGCCGCAGCCCGCCGTGCTCCAGGAACTCGCGCTGGTGCTCGACGATCTCGACCGCCACCCGGAGGAGCGTGTTCTTCCGCTGCTCGATCGCCTCGATCAGGAACCGGGCGCGATCGAGCTTCCCCTTCAGCTCGCGGCGCGCCTTCCCCTTCAGCCCCCCCTCCCGCGACAGCGAGACGTACGCCGGACTGATGCTCACCGTCGGGTAGTAGTCGTCCTCGAGCCGGACCTCCCACTGGTCCTCGACCTTCTCGACCACGACGTCCGGGCGGACCGGCACGACGACGTCGCGCCGGAAGAGCCGTCCCGGCGGCGGGGAGAGGATGGTGCGGAGGTCGTCCATCGCGACCTTGACCGCCTCGACGTCGACCTCCGCCTCGCGGGCGATCTTCGGCAGTCGGTTCTCCTGCCAGTCCTCGAGGTGGTCGGCGACGATCTTCCGGTGCAGCGGGAAGCGCGGGTGCCCCTCGTCGAGCTGCATCAGGAAGCACTCGCGGATGTCCGCCGCCCCGACCCCGACCGGATCGAGCGTCTTCAGGAACCGCAGCGCCTTCCTCGCCTCGTCGAGGGTGTACGCCTCGTCGTGCGGGATCAGGAGCTCCTCGACCGGCTCGCGCAGGAAGCCGTTCTCGTCGAGGTGCTGCACCAGGATCTCGGCGAAGCCGCGCACGCCCGGCGGGAGGTTGGCGAACGAGAGCTGGTCGAGGAGGTGGTCCTGCAGCGTCCCGGGCCCGGACGGCGCGTTCGCCATCGCCTCCATCTTGGCGTCGCGTTCGCCGTCGCCGCGCACGCGCGGACGCATCATCTCCTGGGTGCCGCTGTACTTCTCGAGGCTCTCCGCGACCTGCTCGGAGACCTCCTGCCCCGCGAGCTCCTTGCCGTTCCCGACCGCCGTCTCCTCGGAACGCGCCGGCTCGACCTCGATCGTCTCGTTCTCCGCGCACTCCTGCTGGATCAGCTCGATCAGCTCGTGCGCCGGGAGCTGGAGGATCTCGATCCGCTGGATGAGCTGCGGGGACAGCCGGAGCTGCATCTCCGGGCGCTGGCTGAGCGACAGGTCGAGACGCATCCCCTCAGCCCTCGGATTCCATCGCGCGACGACCGGTCAACGCGTCGGCGAGGACCGACGCGTTCGCGTACTCGATCGACGACCCGCTCGGGAGACCCCGGGCGATCCGCGTCACCGACACCCCGGTCGGCTCGAGCGCCCGCGCCACGACGAGCGCGGTGCCGTCCCCCTCGAAGTCGGCGTCGACGCCCAGGATCACCTCGCGGACGCCGTCCTCGCGGACGCGCTTCACGAGGCGCTCGATCGTCAGGTGTTCCGGCGCGATCCCCTCGATCGGGTTCACCGACCCGCCGAGGACGTGATAGAGGCCCCGGAACCCCGCCGCCTCGAACGCCTCCTGGTCGCGCGGCTGCTCGATCACCATCACCGTGGAGCGGTCCCGCTCGGCGTCCGCGCAGATCGGGCAGGGGTCGACCGCCGCCATCCCGCAGCACCGCCGGCAGGTCTTCACCCCCTTCTTGACGTCCCGGATCGCCAGCGCGAGGCGGAGCGCGTCCTCCGGGCGGGAGCGGAGGACGTGGAACGCCAGCCGTTCGGCCGTCCGGCGCCCGATGCCGGGCATCCGGGCGAACTCGCGGACCAGCGCTTCGATCGGTTCGGGGAACGCCATGCGACGGTGCGGTGCCTCCAAGGTCGAACTTGAAGTCTACCCGCGGCGAGACGCCGGTTTCAGTTTGGGCGCGAAATTTGCTGGCGCTTTTTGGGGCCGCCGCCTCGCGGGGCAGGCGGCCCGCCGCGCGTGCGCCCGGCTCCGCTCAGAGGAGCCCCGGGATCGACATCCCGCCGGTGAACCGACCGAGCTCCGCCTGCGCCATCTCCCGCGCCCGATCGATCCCCTGCTTCGTCGCGACCAGGACCAGGTCCTCGAGCGTCGCGGCGTCCGCCTCCTCGAGCACGGCCGGCGCGATCGTCACCGACAGGACGTCCATGTTCCCGCTGACGCGCACCGTCACCGCGCCGCCGCCGGCCGTCCCCTCGACCACCTTCTCCTTCAGCTCGGCCTGGACCCTCGCGATCTCGGCCTGCACCTTCTGCGCCTGCTTCAGGAGCCCCGTGAAGTCACCGAGTCCGGCCATCAGATCACCTCGCCGTCGAACATCTCGCGGGCCCGGTCGACCGCGTCGTCGCCCGCGCCCTCGGCCGGAGCGTCGGACGCCGTCCCCGAAGGACGGAGCGCCACCGGCCGCCCGAACGCCCGCCGGGCCGCGTCGTCGAGGACCGACTTCACCTTCGGGCTCTGCAGATCATACACGGGCGAGGGACGCGGCGGCGGCGCCACGTCGAACGCCTCGCCGTCGAAGGCGAGCGGCGAGAAACCCGACAGCCACGCGGCGACCGAACCGGAACGCTCGCGGGCCGCGTCGAGGAGTCGGGTGAACGCCTCGCCGGCGTCGCCGGGCGGGCTCGTCGGCGGAGCGGCCGGCTCGGGCGAAGGTGGCGGGGGCGCCGACGACTCCGCGGGCGCGGACGCCGGCGGCGCGCGGCGGGCCTTCGGCGGCGGCGTCGAGGGAGGCGGCGGCGCGGGAGCGGCGGACGGCCGGGCCGCGGGAGCGGTCCGGGACGGAGCCGCGGGACGGGACGGAGCGGCGCCGGGCCCGCCGCCGCCCGGCAGCCCGCGGAGCAGGGCGATCGCCTCGCCGATCGCCATCGTGTCCGCCAGCCGGGCGAGCCGGAGCAGCGCCGCCTCGAGCGGGAGGCGCGGTTCGTCGTGCTCCTTCACCCGGCGGCGCGCGGAGAGGAGGAGGTTCACCATCGCGAGCAC
>JBICIB010000388.1:0-6125 GCA_043101415.1 Planctomycetota bacterium JB042
CCACGCGGCGCCCCCGAGCGTCGCGGCGAGGACGGCGCGCTGGTCGTCGACGAGCCGCGCGACGTCGGCGAGCGGCCGGGCCGGGTTCGCGACGAGCCGGAGCGCGCCGCCGTCGACGACGACGAACCGCGGCTTGAACGAGATCGAACCGTCGTGGTGGCGGAGCGCCGGTCGGTAGACGGTCACGACTCGAGGCGCCGCCGCGGGCATCACGCCGAGCCAGACCTCGTCCGCGTCGAGCCGGTCCTTGAGCCGCCTCCACCGCAGGAACGCCTGGTCCGGTCCGTACGCGCCGACCCCGAGGTTCAGGACGTCCCAGTCGTCGCGCATCCGGTCGATCACCGCCGGCCACGCCTCGTCCGCGTCGACCTCGTCGCCGTGCGTGAACGAGCCGCCGAACACCGCGAGCCGCCTCGCCGTCGGCGGGTCGTCGTCGACCGGCGCCAGGCGCTCCCCGAGCGGGCCGTACGCGCCGGTCGCCGGGTCCGGCTCCCAGCCGAGCTCCGCGTCGAACCGGACGCCTCCCTTCACCTCGCCGCGCCGGATCCGCGCGAGCGCCTCCCGCTGCGCGTCGTTGAAGAGCGGCGGGTCGAACGGGGCGACCGCCCGCCCGAGGAAGACGCCGTCGCGCAGCGCGAGGAGGTTCAGGGCGACGTCCGCGACCGCGAGCAGCGCCACCGGCACGAGCGGGAGGAGGAAGCGCGCCCGGCGCGTCACGTCAGCCGCTCCGCCGCCATCGTCTTGACCGCCTTCAGGTCGATCTTCCCGGTCCCGAGGACCGGCAGCGCGTCGACGAGGACGAACGAGTCCTTCCGGGGGACGAACAGGTTCGGGAGGCCCTGCCGGGAGAGCTCCTCGAGCAGCCCCGGCACCTCGTCCTCGCGGACCGTCGCCACCACCGCCAGCCGCTCCCCCTTCCGCTCGTCCTCGATCGCGGTGACGCAGAAGCGCTGCTCCCCCTTCGCGCCGTACGCCTCGTGCAGCGCCTCCTCGACCTTGCCGTGCGGCACCATCTCGCCGCCGATCTTCGAGAAGCGCGACAGGCGGTCGGTGATCTTGACGAAGCCGTCCTCGTCGACCATCGCGATGTCGCCGGTGTCGTACCAGCCGTCCCTCAGCACCTTCTCGGTCAGGTCGTCCCGCCCGAGGTACCCCTTCATCACGTTCGGTCCGCGCGCGAGGAGGAGCCCCGGCCTGTTCACGGGGAGCGGCTCGCCGGTCTCCGGATCGACGACCCGGACCGAGACCCCGGGGACCGGCGGACCGACGAAGCCGCGCTTCGAGCCGGCCTGGTAGAACCCGGGCGCGCGGAACGACGGCACGCCCGCGGCGACGACCGGCGCGCACTCGGTCGCGCCGTACCCCTCCAGCGGGCGGATCCCGAACGCCCGTTCGAACTCCGCCGCCAGCCGCTCGGTCAGCTTCTCCGCGCCCGCCATCACCAGCCGGAGCGAGCCGAACTGCTCCGGCGCGCAGCGGCGCAGGTAGAGCTGGAGGAAGGTCGGCGTGGCGAGGAGGAGCGTCACGCGGTGCTTCTCGACCAGCCGTCCGACCGTCGCCGCGTCGAGCGGGTTCGGATGGAAGACGACCGCCGCGCCGTGGTTCAGCGCGAACCAGAGCGACGTCGTCCCGAGCGCGTGGAAGAGCGGGAGGATCCCGAGCAGCCGGTCGTCCGGCGCGGGGCGGAAGACCTGCGCGATCGCCTCGACGTTCGAATCGATGTTGAAGTGCGTGAGCTGGACCCCCTTCGGCTCGCCCGTGCTCCCGCTCGAGAAGAGGACGGTCGCCACGTCGTCCACGTCGATCGGTTCGGGCGCTCCGCAGGCGCGCTCGATCCAGCGGGCGGGCGCGGTCGCGGCGAGGCACGCCGCGACGAGCTTCGCCCCGCCGCCGATCCGCGGCGCCACGTCCTCGAGGAAGACCGGCGGCACGCCCTCCGGCAGCTCGAGCTTCGCCTTCTCGAGGAACGTCCGGCTGGTCACGACGTTCGCGAGCCCAGCCTGGCGGGCGGCCGAGCCCATGCCGGCCGGCCCCGCGGTGTAGTTCAGGTTGACGACGGTCTTCCCGGCGATCGACGCCGCGACGTTCGCCAGCGCGCCGACGACCGAGGGCGGCAGGAGGAGGCCGACCCGCTCGTGGCCGTCCCACTCCGGCCGGAGCGCCCGCGCCAGCGCGATCGCGCCCGTCGCCGCCGCGAAGCGCGACGTCCCCCCGCGCACCTCGTCGTGCAGCGCGAGCCGCAGCGGCCGCCGGCGAGCCGCCTTCAGGAACGTCCGGTGCAGCGGTCGGCGCGCGTGCTTCCGCTCGGCCCACGCGACCTCGCCGAGCGCCTGGACCGCGTCGCGCACCTCCGTCACCGGAGTCCCCGGGGGGAGCGGCGCGCCGTACGAGACGGTCACGGGGTACGGGATCTCCTCCGGGACCTTGAACAGGAACCGACCCTTCGCGAACGAGAAGATGCTCCCCCACATCCGGTCGAGATGCACCGGGACGATCGGCGCCGGCCGCCCCTTCGAGATCCGCTCGAGGCCGCGGCGGAACGGCAGGAGCGCCCCCGTCCGCGTGATCTGCCCCTCCGGGAAGATGCAGACGACCTCCCCCTCCTCGAGGAAGCGTCCCGCCTCCTTCAGCGCCCGGAGGATGCCGCGCGGCCCGCCGGTCGCCTCGATCGGGATCGCCTTCATCAACTTCAGGAACGGCTTCGCGAACGTCCGCTCGAACTGTCCGCGGTCGACGATGAACCGGACCGGCCGGTCGAGCGTCGCGATCAGGAGGAGGCCGTCGACGAACGAGACGTGGTTCGGCGCGAGGAGGACGCCGCCGGTCTCCGGGACGTGCGCGCGGCCGAGCACCTTGACGCGGTAGAGGGAGCGGGTGACGAGGAACAGGACCAGCCGGAGGAACGCCTCGGGGAGGAGCCAGAGCGCCCACGCCGTGCCGAGGAGCGTCAGGCCCGCCGCGCCGAGCGCGATCCCCCGCGGCGACAGCCCGGCGAGCGCCATCTTCCATCCGAGCCACGACCCGACCAGCATCCCGAGGAAGACGAAGACGTTCGACAGCGCGATCACCGCGCCGCGGTGCCCGGCCGGCGCGCGCCACTGGAGGAGCGCGTTCAGCGGCACGACGAGGAGGCCGCTGGAGAGCCCGAGCAGCGCCATGAGGACGCACGTCCCGGCGAACCCCGGGCCGATCCATCCGAACAGGAGCGTGAAGCCGCCGAGCCCGACCGCGCCGAGCGGCACGAGGCCGGTCTCGATCTTCCCGCTCGACAGCCGCCCCGCCGCGACCGCGCCGACGCCGACGCCGAGCCCGAAGACCGCCATCGGGACGCCGGTCAGCGACTCGTCGAGGCGGAGCACCGTCGCGGCGTAGACGAGGAGGTCCTGCCCGAGGAGGCTCGCGACCGCCCAGAACCAGGTCGACCCGAGGATCGCGAGGAGGAGCGCCCGGTCGTCGCGGACCACGGCGACCGCGGCGGCGACGGTCCCCCCGAGCGTCCCCTCGGTCCGCGCCGGCGGGGTCCGCGGGACCCGGAGCGCGACGACGAGCCCGACCGCCGCGAGGACCGCGAGCGCGACCGCGGCGAGCGCCGGCCGCGTCCCCGCCGCGCCGACCAGCCACGGCCCGAGCGCGGTCCCGGCGATGATCGCCACGAACGTCCAGAGCTCTAGCTGCCCGTTGGCGCGCGAGAGCTCCTCGTGCGGGACGAGCTCGGGGAGGATGCCGTACTTCGCGGGGCTGAAGAGCGCGCTCTGCACCCCCATCCCGGCGAGGACGACCAGGAGCGCCACCTCCGCCGTCGGATCGAGGAACAGCAGCGCCGCGCCCGACGACAGGAGGAGGAGCTCCAGCCCCTTCGTCGCCACGACCACGCTCCGCTTCGAGACCCGATCGGCGAGCGCCCCCGCCGGGAGCGAGAAGACGAGGAGCGGCAGCGTGAAGACGACGAACGCGAGCATCGTCTTCGTCTGCGACGCCACCTCGCGCTCGGCGTCCGGGAGGTCGACGAGCGTTCGCCCGGCGAGGACGACGACGAGCAGCTTCCACGCGTTGTCGTTGAACGCGCCGAGGAACTGCGCGACGAGGAGCGCGCCGAGACGGCCGCGCCGTCCGTCGTGGGGTGCGTCCGCCATCGCCCCGTTCTACCGGATCGCCGCGTCGTTCATCGCGTCCGGTTCATCGGCCGCGAGCCCGGTCCGACTCGAGCCGGTTCGCCCCGGACCGGGGCGCGCTCAGGCGCCGGCGGGGAGCCGTTCCGGCGGGGAGCCGACCGGACCCGAGTCCGACGGACGCCCCTCGGCCGAACGGGCGAGCGTTCGCATCGCGAGCAGTCGGTCCCGCAGGGCGAGCGCCGCCGCCAGCCGCGGATCGTCCCGCAGCGCGGTCCGGAGCCGATCCTCAGCGTCCCGGCGGTCGTTCGGGTCCATCGGGAGGATCCTCCTTCGGGGTGGGGACGGACGGGCACGGCGGGGCGGCGGCGAACCGCCCCGGAGCTCGGACGTGCTTCGACGTCCTCTGGAGATGGGGCTTCTTCATGACGGTTCCTCTCGAATCGACGGCGGGGAAAGCGTGAAGACCCGCCGGGCTCGCGGGGCCCGGCGGGTCTTCGTTCGTTCGGTCATCGGATCGAATCGACGCGACTAGCCGGGCCGGGCGCCCGCCTTGAAGGCGAGCCCGTGAAGGGACCTGACGGAGGCGTGCTTCGTCGACATGGCGGACATTCCAGCCGCCGCCGCGCCGGCCGTCAAGAGACGACCAGCGGATCGGCGTCGTCCTCGGCCACGATCACCTCGAGACCGGGGACCGCGGCGCGGAGCCGCTCGGCGAACTCCGGGAGGTACCCGCGCTCGGTGTTCGAGTGGTCGCAGAGGACGACGCTCCGGCCGGCGGCGACGGCCGCGAGGACGTCGTGGTGCCGGAGCTCCCCGGTCAGGAGGAGGTCCGCTTCGACGTCGTTCAGCACGTCCCCGCCGGCGCCGGCACAGAGCGCGACCGTCGCGATCTTCGCCCCGCCCGCGTGCGCCGGCGCCGCGGCGACCCGGACGTGGCGGAGGCCGAGGTGGCGCTTCACCCGGCGGACGACCGTCGCGACGTCGACGGCGCGGTCGAGCAGGACGAGACGCCCCTGCCCCGCGATCTCTCCGTGCGCCGCCGGCGCGGCCGGCCTCGGCCCGAGGCGGAGTCGGTCGCGCGGGCGCTCGAGCGGCCGGCGGAGCCCCGCGCCGAGGCCGTCGGCGAGCCAGTCGTTCACGCCGCCCGGCGCCGCGTCGAGCGCGGTGTGCGGCGAGTGGACGGCGATCCGCTCCTCGATCGCCCGGAGCAGGACGCGCTGGTGCGGCACGGCCGGGTCGAGACGCTTCACGGCGCGGAAGAGCGGCGGGTGGTACGCGACGATCAGCTCCGCCTTCCGGGCGAGGGCGTCGTCGAGGACCGGCTCGGTCAGGTCGATCGTCAGGACGGCTCGCCGCACCGGACGCGGCCGCGAGGGGCGGACGAGGAGCCCGACGTTGTCCCACTCCTCGGCGAGGCCGGGCGGAGCGATGCGGTCGAGGGCGGCGGCGACGGAGTCGAGGTCGGCGTGCGGCATCGGCGCACGTTACCAACCTCCGCCGTCCGGGGGACGCGTCACGAAGACCCCGTCACGAACGACGCGTTCCACGGGTTCCGCTCGGCCCGGAAGACGCGGGGCGAGCAGCCGGCGAGCTCCCGGAAGTCGCGGTTCAGGTGCGGCTGGTCCGCGTACCCGAACTCCGCCGCGATCCGCGCGAGGCTCGGCGGCGCCTCCTCCTCGAGCGCGGCGACGACCGCGGCGAACCGGACGGACCGCGCGTACCGTTTCGGAGAGACGCCGACGCGCTCGAGGAAGGTCCGCTCGAGCTGCCGCCGCGACAGCCCGACCTCCGCGGCGAGGGCGTCGATCGGGAGCGCGCCGTGCGACGCCGCGAGGAGCCGCACCGCCCGGGCGCTCGCGGCCGGCCGGCCGCTCCGCCGGAGGTGCCGCTCGAGCGCGCGTGCGAGCGCTCCCCGGAGCGCGCCGAGGGCCGCGTCGACCGTCGGCGCCGCGCCGATCCGCTCTCGCCAACGTCGCGCGCGGGCGCCGAGGACGTCCTCGGCCGGATCGATCC
>JBICIB010000389.1:0-5129 GCA_043101415.1 Planctomycetota bacterium JB042
ATCTGTTCGTGTCGCTCGCCTCCACAGGCGCTCCCGACCCCCTCCCCCTCCCGCTCCCGGCGCGCCTCACGCGTGCGGAGACGGACGGCTCACCCCGATTCGTAGGGGTCGGGGGGAAGCCGGTCGAGACTCATGGATGGATGCGGCCGAGACGGACGCTCGGATCGGGCTCCCCAGCCCCCAGCCCCTCCCCAGCCCCCGGCCCTCCTCCCCCTCCGCCTCCTCGTGCTCCGCGACCGCGGCGTCCCCCCACGCGCAGATGCGGTTCCCCCCCATGTTCGACGCCGTCCGCATCGCGCGGAGGGCGCGCTCGACGAAGTCGTCGACCGACTCGACGTCGGCGGAGGGGAGGGCGGCGATGCCGACGGACGCGCGGAGCGGGACCTCGGCGGTCTCGGCGCGGACCTTGCGGCCGCAGACCTGCTGGAAGACGCGGTCGGCCATGAGGCGCGCGCCGTCGAGGCCGGTGTTCGGGAGGAGGAGGAGGAACCGCGCCTCGTCGACGCGGCCGGCGCAGTCGACGTCGCGCGACTCGCAGAGGAAGATGCCGGCCGCCTCGAGGAGGAGCTCCTGCGCCGTCGGCTTGCCGTGGTTCGCGCGGACCTCGTCGTGGTTCTCGACCTCGACCAGGAGGATCGCGAGGGGATAGCCGTAGCGGCGCGCCTTCTTGAACTCCTCCTCCAGCTTGAGCGTCATGAACTCCTTGTGGTGGAGCCCGGTCAGCGGGTCGGAGATCTTCTGGACCATCGGATCGGACTTCGACGGCCCCGACTTCAGGAGCTCGCGGAGGAACCGGTCGCGCTTCACGGCCCGGCCGGTCAGGACGTCGTCGACGTGGTCGTTCGGCTGCTCGGCGACGGCGTCGACCTCCTCGAAGTCGTCCTCGAGGAGCGGCTCGTTCAGGATGACGTCGGCCCCCTCGGCGCGGGCCCTCCCGCGCCCGTACGAGTCCCCCTCCTCGAGCACCATCACCACGCAGACCCGCTTCGGGTCGGCGAGGGCGCGGACCTCGCGGCAGAGCTCGAAGCCGGAGAGCTTCGGCAGCACCCCGTCGACGAAGACGAGGTCCGGGACGTCCTCGCGGGCGATCTCGAGCGCATCCGCGCCGGTCGCCGCGCACGAGACCTCGTACCCCCGCTCCTCGAGCCGGGCCTTCACGGCCTCCCGCCCGTCCTCCTCGAGCCTCGCGACCAGCGCCCGCTTCGACTTCGCCATGGTCCGCTCCTGAGCGGCTCCGGGCTCGAGTCGGAATCGTCGAACCGGGGAACCAGACCTCTCATCGACCACGCCCTCCCCGGACTTGAGGGAAATCCGCGACGAATTCAGGGGTCTCGCCCGCGGACACAACCTCCGGCGAACCCGCCGGATACGACCCCTCACCCGAGCAGTCGTGTCGGACACCGCCGCGGGCGAGCGGTGGTGTCGGACACCGAGGCGGGCGCTCAGCCGAGCTCGGCGAGCACCTCGTCCGGAATCTCGATGTTGGAGTGGGTCGTGTCGACGTCGTCGTGGGCCTCGAGCGCGTCGAACATGGCGAGGATCCGCTCCGCCGCGTCCCGGTCGAGGACGACCGTCGTCTGCGGGACCATCGCCAGCTCGGCCCGCTCGACGTGGAAGCCGCGGTCGCGGAGGCCGGTGTGCAGCTCGTTCAGGAGGGTCGCCTCGCCGAACACCTCGAAGACCTCGCCGGTCCGCTCGAGGTCCTCGGCGCCGAGCTCGGTCACGACCTCGAACAGCTTCTCCTCGTCGACCCCCTCCGCCTTCACCTCGACCAGCGCCCGGGCGTTGAACATCCAGGCGACCGAGCCGGACTCGGCGAGGCGGCCGTTGTGCTTCTCCAGGAGGTGGCGCAGGTCGCTCGCCGAGCGGTTGCGGTTGTCGGTGATCGCGTCGATGAGGATCGCGACCCCGCCGGGGCCGTACGCCTCGTACCGGATCTCCTCGATCTGCTCCCCCTCGAGCTCGCCCGTCCCCTTCTTGATGGCGCGCTCGATCTTGTCCTTCGGCATGTTGTCGCCGCGCGCCTTGTCGATCGCGAGCGCCAGCCGCGGGTTCATCGCCGGATCGCCGCCGCCGAGGCGCGCCGCGGTCATGATCAGCTTGGCGTGCTTCGAGAACGCCGCGCCCTTCTTGGCGTCGACGGCCGCCTTGCGGTGACGGATGTTGGCGGAATGCGAATGGCCGGCCATGCGGATGCTCCCGGACGTCTGCGGCCCCGCGGCGTTCGGAACCGGTCGATTCAATCGACGGGGCCGACGGATGAGGATATCACCCCGTCGGCCCCGATCGCGCGATCCGGATGAGGATCAGCGCTTGGAGAACTGGTAGGCGCGGCGGGCGCCCCGGAGACCGTACTTCTTGCGCTCCTTCATGCGGCTGTCGCGGGTGAGGAAGCCCCCCTCGCGCAGCGCCGGCTCGAGGTGCGGCTCGGCCTCGCGCAGCGCGCGGGCGATGCCGAGCGACGTCGCGCCGCACTGGCCGGTGATGCCCCCGCCGTCGACGTTCACATGGATGTCGTACTTCTCCCGCGTGTCCGTCACGTTCAGCGGACGGAGGACCGTGAGCTGGGCCTGCGCGGTCGGGAAGAACTCCTCGAGCGCCTTCCCGTTCACCGTGATCCGACCCGAGCCGTACTTGGCGCGCACGCGAGCGACCGACCGCTTGCGGCGGCCGGTCCCCCACACGAAACCGTCGATCGGACGCGGCTTCGGCGGCGGCGCCGGCGCCTCGCTCTCGGTCGGCTCGACGGTTCCCTCCGCCGGCGCGGCCGGGGCGGCCGACTCGGTCGGAGCGGGGGACGCCGCCTCGGGCGTCGTCCCGGCCTCGGACGGGGTCTCGGGGGTCTCGGGCGTGTCGGTCACGGGCGCGAACTCCAGATGGGGAGGTTCGATTCGGTTCGGGTGAGGACCGGTCAGACGGTCCCGGGGAACGGCTGGGGCTTCTGCGCGGAGTGCGGATGCTCCTCGCCGGGGTAGATCTTCAACTTGGTCAGCATCTGCTTCCCGAGCTTCGACTTCGGGAGCATGCGCCGCACGGCCAGCCGGATGACCCGGTCCGGGTTCTTCTCGAACGCCTCGGTGACCGGCGTCTGCTTCAGCCCGCCGATCCAGCCCGTGTGGTAGGTGATCATCCGGGTCCGCGGCTTCTGCTCGGGGGAGATCCGGACCTTCGCCGCGTTCACCACGACGACGTGGTCGCCCGTGTCGATGTGGGGCGTGTACGTCGGCTTGTGCTTCCCCATCAGGACGGTCGCGATGCGCGACGCCATGCGGCCGAGCACCTGGTCGGTCCCGTCGAGGAGGAGCCAGGCGTTCGTGATGTCTTTCGGCTTGGCGACGTATGAGCCCATGATCGGTCGGCGCTCCAGCGTGCGCGGGGTGGACGGCTCGTCTCCGCCCGCTTCGATCGGGCGACACGAAACGCGCGAGATTAGGGGATCCGGGGCGGAAGTCAAGCGAGGTCAGGGGCTTCCCGACCGAATCCGACCTCGGTCCGCCCGGGCCGGCCGGCGCCCCCTACTCGTCGCGCAGGAACTCCAGGCTGCCGCCGACCGTCCGGTAGTACGGATCGTGGAAGTTCAGCCGAACCTCCTCCAACCCCCTCAGCCCGGGGTAGTTCCGGAGGATGCGCCGGAGGTGGCGGACCTTTCGCTCGATCGGGAGCTCGTCCTCTCCGTGCCGGGAGGACGCCCGCGCCCTCCCCCATTCGACCAGGACGCCGGAACCGGTCCGGACGTGGACCTCCCCGGGCGCCGCGACCGATCCTCGGATCGAACAGCGCACCTCGAGCGCGGTCGGGGCGATCTCGCGCACCGTCGAGGCCCACGGTTCGCCGATCGACAGCAGCTCGCCGGCCGCGAGCGACGCCGCGACGACCTCGGGGTCCGGGAACGCCTCCCCGACCCGGGGTGCGGCCGTCGCCTCGGCCCCGAGCACGGGGTAGACCGGCAGCTCGAACCGGGTCGGCGCGACCCGGGACTCCTCGTGGAGGACCACCCCGCGCCGGTCGAGGACGACCCGGCGATCGCCGACGTCGACGCTCGCGACCGGCTCCCGGAGCACGAGCTCCACCCGCGCGCGGTTCGGGTAGAGGCGTTCGACCTCGCGGACCTCCTCGATCCACGGCGTCGCGCTGCGGAGCCCCTCCGCGAGCCGTTCCGCGAACCGGCCGTCGAAGATCGACAGCGGCGCGAGGTCCGACACCCGCTCGTGGATCACGTCCCGCACGGTCGCCGGCATCCAGCGCGGGAGCCGCTCGGCGACGAGCTGGGACGGGACGACCAGGAACCGCACGTCGTTCCGCCCCACCTCGGCGAGGCGGGCGGCGACGAGGCCGAGGCTGGCGAGCACGACGAGGCCGGCGGCGACCCGCGCGACGGGGGTCACCACCTTCCGCATCTTGACGGGGTCCCATCGGACCCCGGTCAGTTTCACGCGCCGTTTCGCCATCCGCCTCGGCGGTGCCACCCGCCGCCCTTCCGTCCGTCCCGAGGGCCCCCGCCCGCGGGACGTGTCGCGCTCAGTTCACGCGGTTGACCGTCGCCCGGCTCGACTCCACGACGCGACGGTCGTCGGCGCCGCCGCGCAGGATGTGATCGACGTCCGTCACGAAGTCCTCGAGGAGCGTCACCGCCGCGTCGAAGCGCTCGCGGTCGATGCTGACGGCCTTGTCGGCCTTGCCGAGGTCGAGTTCGTGGTGGAACAGGTCGACCACCACCTTCACCGCCGAGAGCCGCCGCGCGACCCTCTCCTTGCCGTCGTTGCCCTTGTCGACCATTTGGGAACGCTCCCCCGGGATGCCGGAATCGGGTTGTTGAGGTGTCTTGGGGCATCGGGACCGCATCCCGACCCAACCAGGGCGCACTCTAGCAGCGGGTCCATCCGATGGGAACGGGGAAAGGAGCGCCGCGACGGCTCGGTTGCATCCGGCCCCCGGGCTCTCCAGAATGCCGGGCCTTGACCCCGAAGAAACGGAAACCTCCGCGACGTGACGCGCCCGGGGGCCGCCCCCGCGGCGGCCGCGGCAAGGCGCGCCCCTCCCCCGCGCCCTCGGGACGGACGTACCGCGGCTTCACCCTCAACGCCTTCCAGGAAGAAGCGCTCCAGGCGATCGAGGCGGGGCGGTCGGTC
>JBICIB010000390.1:0-3337 GCA_043101415.1 Planctomycetota bacterium JB042
TTCCGAAGGGGCGGGACCGGATCGAGATCACCGCCGAGGCGACCGCCGCCGACCGGACCGGGGTCGAGATGGAGGCGCTGGTCGCGGTGACCACCGCGGCGCTCACGGTCTACGACATGCTGAAGGCGATCGAGCGGGGGATCGTGATCGAGGAGACCGTTCTGCTCGAGAAGGACGGCGGCCGGAGCGGTCCGTGGCGGCGCGAGGGATGAGCGGCGCGGACGGGCGGCCGCGGGCGGCGGTGGTGATCGTCAGCGACCGCGCCGCGAGCGGGGAGCGTCCCGACGAGACGGCGCGCCGGCTGCGGCCGCGGCTGGAGGCGGCGGGGTACGCCGTGGCGACGGCGCGGATCGTCCCCGACGAGCGGGACCGCATCGCCGCGGCGCTCCGGGAGGCCGCGCGGGAGGCCGAGTTCGTCGTCACCAGCGGGGGGACGGGGGTCGGCCCGCGCGACGTCACGCCGGACGCGACCCTCGACGTCGTCGAGCGCGTCGTCCCCGGGCTCGGCGAGGCGATGCGCGCGGCGTCGCGTCCGAAGACGCCGTTCGCGGACCTGTCGCGGGCGACCGCGGGGACCCTCGGGCCGACCCTCATCGTGAACCTCCCGGGGAGCCCCTCGGGAGCCGTCGAGTGTCTGGATGCCGTCCTCACGGCCGCGGGGCACGCCGTCCGGCTCCTCCGCGGCGCGGTCCGGGACTGCGCGGACGAGGCGGGCCGCGACCGTCCTTGACACTGCTCCGTCACCGCCGGAGAATGCCGAGCTTTCCATCGGCCGTCCCCTCGCGAGGCGGCCTCCCGCGTCCGGCGGAGGTCCCGTGGTCCGCATCTCCACGAATCAGTTCAAGAACGGCATCACCATCGACCACGACGGTCAGCTCTACGACATCGTGGAGTTCCAGTTCGTGAAGCCGGGCAAGGGCTCCGCGTTCGTCCGGACGCGCCTGAAGAACATCCGCTCCGGGAAGGTCCTGGAGCACACCTTCGACTCGAAGGCGACCGTCGACCAGGTGAACGTCGACAAGGTCGACATGGAGTACCTCTACCGGGAGGGGGACGGGTACGTCTTCATGCACCCGGACACGTACGACCAGGTGCCGGTCCAGAAGGACCGCCTCGAGCACGCGATCCCGCTGCTCAAGGAGAACACCAAGTGCCTGTTCAAGAAGGTGGGGGACGAGATCATCTCGATCGCCCTGCCCGACTTCGTGAACCTCGAGGTGGTCGAGACCGATCCGTACATCAAGGGATCGACGGCGACGGGCGGCCCGAAGCCGGCGAAGCTCGAGACCGGCGCCACCGTGAACGTGCCGGTCTTCGTGGAGAACGGCGACGTCATCCGCGTCGACACCCGCACCAACGAGTACGTGGAGCGCGTCTGACATGGCGGCCAGGAAGCGGAAGACCACGGGCGGCGCGGCGAAGAAGAAGGCGGCGCCCCGGAAGAAGACGACGACCCGCAAGAAGGCGATCGTCCGCAAGAAGGGGGCGGCCCGGAAGGGCGGCCGGTCGGGCGGCGCCGCGTCGAACAAGGTGACCGTCGGCGAGGGGGAGATCGACGTCCCCTCGATCGAGCGGCTGGTCCGGCTGATGGCCGAGAACGACCTCCTCGAGATCGAGGTGCGGAACGGTCCGGACCACCAGGTCCGCCTCAGCCGGCGCGGCGAGCCGGGGCAGGTCGTCTACTCCGCGCCGCCGCCGCCGATGTCGGCCCCCGCGGCCGCGCCGGCGCGGCCGGCCGCCGAGGCCGCCGCCGCGGCGCCCGCCCCCGCCGCCGACCCGAACGTGTTCGAGTTCCTCTCGCCGATGGTCGGCACCTTCTACCGGGCGCCGAACCCCGAGTCGCCCCCGTACGTGACCACGGGCGACCGCGTCTCCGAGGACGCCGTCCTCTGCATCATCGAGGCGATGAAGGTCCTGAACGAGATCAAGGCCGAGGTGAAGGGGGAGGTCGTCGACATCCTCGTCGAGAACGGCGAGGCGGTGGAGTACGGACAGCCCCTCTTCCTGATCCGGAAGTCGGGCTGACCGGCGGAGACGCCGAGACTGCGCCACCGCATGTTCAATCGAGTCCTCATCGCCAACCGAGGGGAGATCGCGCTCCGCGTGCTGCGCGCCTGCCGCGAGCTCGGCATCGAGACGGTCGCCGTCTACTCGGAGGCCGACGCCAACGCGATCTACC
This sequence comes from Planctomycetota bacterium JB042, assembly GCA_043101415.1. Taxonomy (GTDB): domain Bacteria; phylum Planctomycetota; class B15-G4; order B15-G4; family JADJEK01; genus JAUIEL01. The sequence continues at coordinate 2,180 of JBICIB010000390.1, forward strand.
TCCGCTACGCGGACGAGACGATCTGCATCGGCCCCGGCCGCTCCGCGCTCTCCTACCTCGACATCCCGCGGATCATCAGCGCCGCCGAGATCGCCGACGTCGAGGCGATCCATCCGGGGTACGGGTTCCTGTCGGAGAACGCGCACTTCGCCGAGGTCTGCGAGTCGTGCGGGATCCGCTTCATCGGCCCGTCGCCGACGACGATCGAGCTCGTCGGGAACAAGTCGCGCGCGAAGGAGACCGCCCGGAAGGCGAACGTCCCGGTGATCCCCGGCTCGGCCGGGGTGATCGAGTCGGAGGCGGACGCGCTCGCCGAGGCGAAGCGGATCGGCTACCCGGTCCTCGTCAAGGCGTCGTCGGGCGGCGGCGGCCGCGGCATGCGGATCGCCCACAACGACGTGTCGCTCGTGAACGGCTACCTGTCGGCGCGTTCCGAGGCGGAGGCGGCGTTCGGGGACTCCTCGGTCTACATGGAGAAGCTGATCGAGCGCCCGCGCCACGTCGAGGTCCAGATCCTCGCCGACGGGCACGGCAACATCGTCCACCTCGGCGAGCGCGACTGCTCCCTGCAGCGGCGGCACCAGAAGGTCGTCGAGGAGGCGCCGTCGCCCGCGCTCGACGAGTCGCTCCGGACGAAGATGGGGGAGGCGGCGAAGCGTCTCTGCGAGCAGGCGGCGTACGTCAACGCCGGGACGGTCGAGTTCCTGGTCGACAAGAACCTCGACTTCTACTTCATGGAGCTGAACGCGCGCGTCCAGGTCGAGCACCCGGTGACCGAGATGATCAGCGGGATCGACATCGTGAAGGAGCAGCTCCGGATCGCGGCCGGCGAGCCGCTGTCGTTCCGGCAGGAGGACGTCCGGCTGCACGGCCACGCGATCGAGTGCCGGATCAACGCGGAGGACCCGGACGACGACTTCCGGCCGAGCCCGGGCGCGATCACCGCCTACTTCTCGCCGGGCGGTTCGCACGTCCGCATCGACTCGCACGTCTACGCCGGGTACACGATCCCGCCGCACTACGACTCGTTGATGGCGAAGCTCGTGGTCTGGGGGGAGACGCGCGAGGAGGCGCTGGCCCGGACCCGGCGCGCCCTCGACGAGTACGTCGTCGAGGGGGTGAAGACGACGATCCCGCTCCACCGGCGGATCATGCGGC
>JBICIB010000391.1:0-2922 GCA_043101415.1 Planctomycetota bacterium JB042
GAAGGGGGACGCCGGCGCGGCCGGCGTCCCCCTTCTCTCCCGGCGGTCCCTGCGTCCCCTGCGGTCCCATCGGTCCCTGCGGACCGGCCGGCCCCTGCGGTCCCGTCTCGCCCTGCTCTCCCTGCGACGCGAACGAGATCTCGAGGCGGGGCGCCCGGCTCGTCTTCGGGTTCTCCTTGCTGTCGAACTTGAACGCGCCGCCGTCCTGGGCGCCGAACAGCGCGACGCCGTGGTTCGCCTCGACGCCGGAGAGCCAGAGCTGCACCAGCGCGGTGACGTCGAGCGCCAGGTACTCCTCTTCCGCCTCGACCGGGAGCGCGACGCCCGTCGGGGCGACGCCGACCAGGGCCTCCGGGGCGTTGCTCTGGGCGAGGTCGAGCTCGTCCCACGGCGCGGTGACGCGTCGGAGGTCGATCGACCCGGGCTTCGAGACCCGGTTCGCGAAGAGCCAGAGCGTCGCCTTCGACACGTCGCCGGGCGCCGCGCCGGCCGGAAGCGTCGAGAGGTCGAACTGGAGGTAGGCGGTGTCGGTGTCGGAGACCTTCAGGATCGACTTGTCGCCGTACACCTTCGTCGGCTTCTTGGTCGAGACGCTGGCGTCGTGGACGAGGATCGCGTCGGTCGCGCCGGCCGCGGAGGCGCCGGCGAGGAGGAGGGCGAACGGGAGCAACGAGCGGATCGACGGGGACATGGCAGGCCTTTCGTGGGGGTCGAGAGGCACGGGCGGATTCCGGCGGCGCCGGCGACTCCGAAAACCGAGGGAATCTCCCTCCCCGAGGGTGGGGGGGCGTGGGGGCGGCGCCCCGAGAGGGCGGCGGTGTCAGCGGCGGGCGTCGAGAGCCCGTTCGAGCCGCTCGAGGCGCGCCGCCTCCTCGATCGCGTCGGCGTCGTCCGGCCGGGCGCGGAGGACGGCGTCGAGGTCGGCCCGCGCCTCGACGATCGCGGCGCGGGCGCCCGGCTCGTCGAACGCCGCCGCGCGCCGTTCGGCCGTCCGGCGCCGATGGACCGCACGATTGCCGTGGGCGACCACGAACCCGGGGGCCGCGGCGATCGCGGCGTCGAGAGCCTCGCCGGCCCGGTCCAGCTCGATCACGGCGTCCTCCGGTCTTCCTCGCGCGCGGAGGAGCCGCTCCCGCTCGAGCCGCGCCACTCCGCGGTTGTTGTGCGCCCCGGCGAGCGCCGGTTCGAGCACGAGCGCCGACTCCCAGTCCTCGACCGCCGCCCCCCACGCGTCGATCGCGTCGTCGAGCCGCCCGGCGGCGCCGTGGTCCGCCGCCCGCCGGGCGTGGACCAGCCCGCGCTGTCCGAGCGCGGTGGCGTTGCTCGGGTCGCGACGGACCGCGGCCGAGAAGTCGGAGAGCGCGCCCTCGACGTCGTCGAGCTCCAGCCGCGCGCCGGCCCGTCGGAGGAGCGCGGCGGCCGACGGGGCGCGCGCGTCGACCCGCTGCTCGGCGGCGGCGAGCTCGTGCTGGCGGACCGCGCGGTCGACGGCGTCCCCCGCGCTCCCGGGCTCGTCGTCGCGCCGCGCCGAGCTCCGCGCCAGGTACGCGGGGCCGAACCCCTGGTGGAGGTCGACCGCGGACATGGCGAGTCCCCAGGCCGCGTCGTCGTCCCCTTCCGCCAGCGCGACGCGCGACAGCCCGAGCCGCGCCTCGGTCGAGAGCGGGTCGAGGCGGAGCACCTCCTCGAAGGCCCTCCGCGCGCCGTCGAGGTCGCCGGTCAGGCGCGCGCGTTCGGCCCGGGCGTGGGCGCGGTCGACTCGCCGGACGCTCGGGGTCGGCGAGGCGAGCGCCGCGTCGAGGTCGGCGACCGCCCGCGCGGCGTCGGCCGGCGCCGGCTCTCCGTCCGCCACGAGGAGGCCTCGTTCGAGTCGCGCCTCGAACAGCGTCGGGTCGGCCGCGATCGCGCGGTCGAGCGCGATGCGCGCCGCCTCGGTCTCGCCGCGCGCGCGCAGGAGCCGACCGAGCAGGAACCGCGCGTGCGGGACGTCGTGTCGGTCGAGGAACCCCCGGCATCGCGCGATCCCCTCGTCGAGCCGTCGCTCCGCCCGCTCCACGTCCCCGAGCCGGCGTTCGAGCGCCGCGTCGGCGAGGACGGCCCCCGCCTCCTCCGACAGGCGGAGCGCGGCCGACGACGCCCGGCTCCGCACGTGCTCGTCCAAAGCGACGAACCCGGCGACCGCGAGCGCGAGGACCGCGGCGCCCGCGAGGACCACCAGCGTCCGGTGCCGCCGCACGAACCGCCGCGTCCGGTACGCGACGGACGGCGCGCGGGCGAGGATCGGGCGGTGGGTCAGGAAGCGGTCGAGGTCGTCCGCGAGCGCCGCGGCGCTCGGGTAGCGGCGGGCGGGGTCGGACTCGAGCGCCCGGCGGACGATGAGGTCGAGGTCGCGCGGCAGGTCCCGCCGGAGGCTCCCGGGGCGCGGCGCGTCCTCCTCCGCGACCCGGCGGAGCAGCCTCAGGACGTCGCCGTCGACGAACGGCGGCCGGCCGACCAGCCTCTCGAACAGCGTCGCGCCGAGCCCCCAGACGTCGGTCCGCGCGTCGATCCGGTCGGGGTCGGCCGCCGCCTGCTCGGGGGCCATGAACGACGGCGTCCCGAGGACGTGCCCGGAGATCGAGAGGGACGCGCGGTCGTCGAGGTCCTTGGCGAGGCCGAAGTCGGTGACGACGATCCGTTCCTCGCGCCCGTCCGGACCGGCCGGTTCGACGAGGAGGTTCTGCGGCTTCAGGTCGCGGTGGACGACGCCGTGCTCGTGCGCGTGGTGGACCGCGCGCGCGGCGTCCCGCACCAGCCGGGCGACGCGGCGGAAGTCGTCGATCGGGATCGTCGACAGAGGGACGCCGTCGATGAACTGCATCACCAGCGCGTCCGGGGTCGCCTCGTACACCGCGGCGAGGTGCTCGTGATCGAGCCTCGCCG
>JBICIB010000392.1:0-5055 GCA_043101415.1 Planctomycetota bacterium JB042
CACCTGGATCGCGTGGCCGAAGAGGCGGACGTTCGCGAACCGGTAGCGGAGCGTGAAGAAGACCGCCGCGAAGACGAGCCAGAGCACGACCAGCGGAAGGTCCGTGTTCACGGCGGCGCCGGTCGGGCCGATCACCTCCTCGCCGGCCGCGTCGACGTGCGGGGCGTCGTCGCCGGTCAGCTTCGCGAGGTTGTAGAACGGGACGAACGCGAACTTCTCGAGCAGCCACCCCGCGCCGTCGTCGAGCTTCTCCTGGAACGTCTGCTCGGCCTCCGCCGGCGCGGCGCCGTCGTCCTGGGCGAGGAGGGACCCGGCGGACCCGGCGAGCGTCAACAGGAGGACGGCGAGGAGACGGAGCATGGGACCCTCTTCAACATCTCGGCGCGGGAAGACTGCCGGATCTTGACGGTTTGCCGGTCGGAGTCAACCGCCGGTCCCGACGGGCCTTCGGCCGACGACGCCCAGTCCCAGCGCGACCGCGAGGCTGGCGGAGAACCCCCAGAAGACCGGCTGGAACGGCGAGGGCGGGAGGAGATCGGCCTCGGCGAGCCCGAGGACCGCGTTCCCGGCGACGATCGACGCGATCGCCGCCCGCGCGTCGAAGCGGCCCCAGCGGACGCCGAACAGGAGGGTCGGGACGAGGGTGCAGAACCCCGCGAACGCGAACCGGGCGATGTCGAAGATGGCGATCTCGGACCGGCGGCAGACCTCGGCGAGGAGGAAGACGGCGGTGGTGACGATCGCGCCGAACCACCGTCCGGCCCGGACGTCCGCCCGGTCGTCCCGGTCGCCGCGCACCCGGTCGACGACGTCGCGGGTCAGCATCGATCCGAGGGTCAGGATCTGGGCGTCGAGGGTCGACATGACGGACGCGAGCAGCGCGAGGAGCCCGAGGGAGGAGAAGAACGCCGGGAGGTGCTCGGCGATCATCACCGCGAAGATCCCGTCCGACGCCGCCCCCTCGAGCCCCGGGTGCTCCGCGGCCCCGAACACCCCGAGCAGGACGGCGGGGAGCCAGAGCAGGACGAGGGCGACCGGATAGAGGCGGATCGCCCCCTTGAGGGCCGCCTCGTCCTTGGCGGCGAGGAGTCGGACCAGCATGTGGGGGAACGCGATCACGGTCAGCGAGATCAGGAGCGCGTACGACGTCCAAGCGCCCGGCCGGAAGAGCGCGCGCTTCGGGTCGAGCGTGAGGAGGGACGGGTCGGCCGCCCGGACCCGGTCGAACGCCGCCTCGAACCCGCCGAGCGCGTGCGTGATGCCGACGAGCGCCGCGACCATGAAGAGGAGGAAGAGCGTCCCCTGGACGACGTTCGTCCACGCCGTGGCCCGCATCCCGCCGAGGGTCGTGTACGCGAGGGCGACGAGGAGGACCGCGGCGGCCCCGACCGGCTCGGTCACCGCGCCGTCGGTCGCGCGGGCGAGGTTGACCGCGATCCCGAGGACGCCGGTCACCATGTACGGGACGGTGTACGCCGTGAAGACCGCGAACAGCACCCAGCCGACGGCGTTCGAGGAGAGGCGTCGCGCGTACAGCTCGGCCGGCGTGACCGCGCCGAGCCGGAGGGCCTCCCGCCGCGCCGGCACGCCGATCAGCCAGAACGTGAGCGGCACGATCAGCGCGATGATCGGCGCGTTCAAGCCGAACTGGCCGAGCCCGTCGTGGTAGGCGCGGCCGGGGATCCCGACCATCACGAACGGCGTGCAGTTCGTCCCGAACAGCGCCATGAACAGCACGATCGGGCCGAGCGTGCGGCCGGCGAGGAAGTACTCCTCCGGCGACGTCCCCGCGCGCCGGGTGGCGAGCGCGCCGACCGCGAGGACGAGCGCGACGTACCCGAGCAGCAAGAGGGCGAGCGTCGTCATCCCGCGTTCGCCTCGTCGGTCCGCCAGACCCGCGCGGTGAAGTGGAGCAGCCAGAGCCACGCCAGCCCCATCCACGCGAGCCGGAACCCGAGCTCGGCCGGCAGCCCGGGGAGGACGTCGTCGGCCGGCCGCGGGTCGGCCCACCAGACGTCGAAGTGGAGGGCGAGGAGGACGACGAGGGTGACGGCGGAGACGGCTCGGTGCATCGGTCCGGGCGGGGGCGGGACGGGAGACGAGCGGGACCGTACGATGGCGGCGATCGTACGGACTCCCGCGAGAACCCCATGGCCGATTCCCCGCCGCTCCTCGAGTCGATGGTCGACCGCGACCCGTTCGTCCAGCTCCGCCGGTGGATCGAGGACGGCGCGCGGCTCCCGGTCGAGGAGCCGACCGCGGCCGTGCTCGCCACCGCGACCGCGGCCGGCGCGCCGTCCGCGCGCGTCGTGCTGCTGAAGGACGTCGCGGCGGCCGGGATCACCTTCTTCACGAACTACGACAGCCGCAAGGGGCGCGAGCTGGCCGAGAACCCGCGCGCCGCGCTCTGTCTGCATTGGCAGCCGCTCCGCCGGCAGGCGCGGGTGACGGGGACGGTCGAGCGGGCCCCGGCGGCGGTGAGCGACGCGTACTTCGCGTCGCGGCCGCGCGGTTCGCGGCTCGGGGCGTGGGCGTCCCCTCAGTCCGAGGTGGTCGCGGACCGCGCCGCGCTCGACGAGCGGTACCGGGAGACGGTGGCCCGGTTCGACGGCGTCGACGCCCCGCCCCGGCCGCCGCACTGGGGCGGCTACCTCCTGCGGGCCGCCGAGTTCGAGTTCTGGCGGCACCGGGACGACCGGATGCACGACCGGCTGCGCTACCGGCCGGACGGCGACGGCTGGCGGATCGAGCGGCTCGCGCCCTGAGCCGGGCGCCCGCCCCTCGGCCTCAGACCGGCTGTTCCTGCGGCGGCGCCGTCGACCCGCGCTTCCGCTCGGCGAGCTTCGCCTCGAAGGCGTCCGGTTCGACGAACCCGCGCTCCATCCACGCGTACCGCTCCTCGAGGACGCCGCGCGCGACGCGGTTCGCCGCCGCGTCGTCGTTGGAGGACATCCCCCGGAACGCGGCGTCGATCCGCCGGCGGGCCGCGTCGCAGAAGAGGGAGGCCAGCTCGATCGGCGACCGGTCGCCCGGGTTCGCCTTCGCCATCGCCGCCGCGCGCGCGCAGGCCGCGGCCATCACCGTCAGGTCGACGCCGATGTCGACGACGCGGTCGAGCATCGCCTCCTTCCGCTCGAGCGCCGGCCCGTGTCGCACCATCTTCAGGAAGGTGCGGCGCGCGAGCTTCCGGGAGGTCGCCTTCACGAACGAGAAGTGGCCGCGCAGCTCGGCCGGCAGGTCGTCCGGCGTCTTCGGCCCGCCGAACGGGAGGTACTGCTTCACCATCCAGACCGGATAGAAGAGCGCGCAGTCGAGGACGATCTTCGCCTTCTGCCCCAGCGAGAGCTTCTTCAGGAACAGGTCGCCGGCGCGGCGGAGGTGCGGGTCGAGCGCCTCGCGCGCCAGGAAGAGGTGCATGATCTCCGTCGTCCCCTCGACGATCGTGTTGATCCGCGCGTCGCGCACGATCCGCTCGACGGGGAACGGCGCCTCGCCGCGGGCGCGGAGCGAGCGCGAGGTCTCGTAGCCGCGGCCGCCGCGGATCTGCAGCGTCTCGTCGGCGATCCTCCAGAGCGTCGTCGAGCAGAACAGCTTCGCCATCGCGGCCTCGATCCGGACGTCCTTGCCGCCCTGGTCGACCATCGACGTCGCGAACTCGGTGATCGCGTCCATCGCGAACGCGTGGGACGCCATGAACGCCAGCTTGTGCGCGACCGCCTCGTGCTTGCCGATCGGCGCTCCCCACTGCTCGCGTTCGCTCGCCCAGCGCCGGCTGATCGAGAGGCAGAGGCGCGCGACGGCGGAGCAGCAGGCCGGGAGGGTGAGGCGGCCGGAGTTCAGGGTGATCAGCGCGAGCTTCAGCCCCTTCCCGACCCCCCAGAGGACGTTCTCCTTCGGGACGCGGACGTCCTCGAACCGGAGGACGCCGTTCTGGATCCCCTTCAGTCCGACGAAGTCGCAGCGGTGCTCGACCGTGATCCCGGGCATCGTCTTCTCGACGATGAACGCCGTGTGCCGCTTCTTCACCTTGCCGTCGATCTCGACCGGCGTGCTCGCCATCACCACGAGGATGTCGGCGATCGGCCCGTTGGTGCACCAGAGCTTCTCGCCGTTCAGGATCCACGCCTCTCCGTCGTCGCTCGGCTCGGCGTGCGTCTCCATCTTCGCGGGGTCGGAGCCGACGCCCGGCTCGGTCAGCGCGAACGCCGAGAGCTCGCCGTTCGCGAGGCGCGGGAAGTACCGTTCCTTCTGCTCGTCGGTGCCGAACATCTTCAACGGGTTCGGGACCCCGATGCTCTGGTGCGCCGAGAGCCAGACCGCGGTCGACGAGCAGTAGCTCGCGACGCGCGAGACGACGCGGTTGTAGTTCGACTGCGTGAACCCCTTCCCGCCGTGCTCCTCGGGGATCTTCATCGAGAACGCGCCGAGCTCGACGAGGCCGTCGATCACCTCCTGCGGCATGTCGCCGGTGACGTCGAGCTCCTCCGGGTCGAGGTGGTCGAGCAGGAACCGCTCGACCTCCGCCGCGAACTCCTCCCCCTTCTTCCGGTCGTCCGCCGGCTGCTCGGGGAACGGGAAGATCAGCTCGGGCCGGAGGTCGCCGACGAAGAGGCCGCCGGCGAAGCTCGGGTGGTGCCACTCCGTCTCGCGCGCCTCCTCGGCGACGTCGAGCGACTCCTGACGACCCTGATCGGACGCGGTCTTCGGATCGGACACGGGGGGACTCCGGAGGGAAGAGGGAGACGACAGGAGGACGGTTTAGCACGCGGAGTGCCGCTTTTCTCCCATCGGGTCGGCCCTCCCCGCGGCTTGAGCGGCGAGCGGTCCGAGCGGGGTCACGGAGCGGCGTCGTCGGCGTCGAGCGCGCGCAGGAGCGGCACGATCGCATCCGCCCGTCCGTCCGCGCCGAACAGGTAGGCGTACGCGAACAGGCAGAGATGCGGGGAACGTCCCGCGGCGTGGGAGAAGAGCCGCGACAGCGTCTCCGGGCTCCGCTCGGGCCCGACGTGCACGCCCGTCACCACGCGCGCCGGCGTCCCGAGCCGGCGCCACGCG
>JBICIB010000393.1:0-3173 GCA_043101415.1 Planctomycetota bacterium JB042
GGCTCGGGCGGGCGCGGGAACGGGGGCTCCCGCTCGAGCACCGCGCGCAGCACGTCGTCCGCCCGCTCCCTCTCGAACGGCACCCGCCCGGTCAGCACCCGGTACGCGACGGCGCCGAACGAGAAGACGTCGGACGCCGGCGCCGCCGGTTCGCCTCGGACCTGCTCCGGGGACGCGTACAGCGGCGTCCCCTCGAATCCCCGCGTCGCTCCCGCCTCGTCGGCCGACCGGGCGAGGCCGAAGTCGAGGATCTTCGGACGGAGCTCCGGCGTCACGAGGACGTTCTCCGGCTTCAGGTCGCGGTGGACGACTCCCGCCGCGTGCGCCGCGGCGAGGCCGCGCGCCACCCGGGCGAGGAGCCGCGCCCGCTCGCGAAACGAGAGGCCGGCCGCCACCCGGTCGAGCGGCTGCCCGTCGACCCGCTCCATGACGATCGCGGTCCGTCCGTCGTCGGCGCGGGCGACGGCGTGGATCGTCACCACCGCCGGGTCGTCGAGCGCGGCCGCGCGGCGCGCCTCGGCGATCACGCGGTCGGGGGTGCCGCGGCGGAGGACCTTCAGCGCGACCGTCCGGCGGAGCGTCTCGTCGAACGCCTCGACCACGACCCCGAGCGCGCCCGCCCCGAGTCGATCGCCGATCCGGAAGCCGGGGAACGCCGCGGCCTCGATCTCGTCCTCGACGGCGTCGCCCCCGCCGGCCGCCCGATCGCTCCGCAACGTCTCGCGGACCCCTCGCAAGGCCTCGAGCCGGCGCTCGAGGAGCGCGCGCCGCCCGTCGCCGAGCCGATCGACCGCCGCCCCGCCCGCCGCCTCGCCGCCGCGCTCGGCCGCCTCGAGCCAGCGGAGGAGGAGCTCCCCCTCCTCGGGCGTGAGGCGGCCGCCGTTCATCGCGCCGATCGCCCGGGGGGATCCGGGTCGCCGTCGTCGCCGAGGAGACCGCCGACCCCCTCGGCGCGGAGGCGGTCGACGAGCTCGGCGAGCTTCAGGAGGGCGCGGTGGTAGCGCATCCGGACGGCGTCCGCGCGCGCGCCGGTCCGCTCTCCGATCCGGGCGAACTCGAGGCCGTCCCAGTCGCGGAGGACGACGACCCGCCGGTCCTCCTCGCCGAGGAGTTCGAGGGCGAGCCTCATGCGCGCGGCCGCCTCGTCGGCCGCGGCGCGGTCGTCGGGCCGGGCGGGCGCGCCGACGGGAGGATCGATCCAGAGGACCGAGTCGGCCGCGAGCGGCCGCTCGCGCGACATCGCCCGGCGGCGCGCGGTGAACCAGTCGCTCCGGTCGCGGAGGACGTTCTCGACGATCCGCGCCACGAGCCGACGGAACGTCCCGCCGTGCCGGGCGGCGAAGCGGGGCGCGTACCGGAGGAGCTCCAGCACCGCGTCCTGCACCACGTCCTGGGTCTCGTCCTTCGCCCGCAGCGCCGCGCCGAGCCGGCGTCGCACCCGGGACTCGATCCAGTCGCGGTGCCGCTCGACGAGGGTGGCGAGCGCCTCCTCGTCCCCCGCGTGCCAGCGGGCGAGCAGCTCACGCGTGTCTCCGCCGTCGGTCATCCCGCCGAGAGGAGACCATGTTCGCCGCGAGAGGGTCGCGAGAAAAACGGACCGGCCGCGACCCCGAGAAAACCGCGCCTCGCCGTGTTCGGTCCGGCGGCGGCGCGCCGCTCCTCGGAACCACGACCGCGCTCGTCGATCCGCGCCCGAACCCACGGAGCCCCGCACATGCTCACCGCCCGCGCCCTCGCCTCGATCCTGCTCGTCCCCCTCGCCCTGTCGGCGTGCGACGTCGAGTTCCGGACCCAGGAAGTCCTCCTGCGCCACGACCCCACGACCGATACGGCCGAGCTGTTCCTGATCCACGGCGACCTGGTCTCCGACCGCCCCTCCCGCGGGGCCGACGCCGTCGAGCGCCTCCTCGCCGGGGAGCGGGAGTTCGTCGTCGCCTCGTGGCCGCTCCACTTCCGCGTCGACGCGTGGGAGGAGGACGTCCGCCGAGTCGTCGCGGACCCGGACTCCGCCGGGACGGAGCGCCGCCTCGCGACCGGGGCGCTCGCCGTGCTCGAGCGCATCACCCTCGTGGAGAGCGGCCTGTTCCTCGACGCCGAGGGCCGGCCGGGAGGCTGGCAGCGGTTCCGGCTGCGCGACGCGTCCGCGGCCGTCGCGCGCCTGAACGAGATGATCTCGTGGGCCGTGCTCGCCGCCGTCGCCGCGGGTGACCTCGCGCCGGACGACGACCTCGACGCGCGGACGATCTCGCTCTGGACCGGGCACGCGGAAGCCGGACGGACCTGGTTCGCCCTCCACGGCGGACGGCTGGTCGTCGACGTCCCCCTGTCGAAGCGGGCGGCGGCGCGCGCCCTCTCGGAGCTCGTCGCGGGACTGGCGCGCGAGCGGGACGACGTCTTCGCTCGCCTCCTCTCCGCGATCCTCGCCGACGTCGAGGCGCTCGAGATCGCCCGGGAACGACTCCACGTCGAGCTGCGCCCCGCGGACGAGAGCGGGACGTTCTCCTGGTCGATCGAGAACCCGGAGATCGTCCCGTCCGACGCCCTCCTGACGGAGCTGCGGAGCCGCGGCGTCGAGATCCGGGAGGACGTCACCCCGGAGACGCTGCGTCGGAAGCTGCGCCGGTGACGCGACGGGGCGGACCCGTCGCGGCGCCCGAAGGCTCTATCCTCCACGCCGCATGGAATCGTTCGCCCGGCTGCTCCTCGGCCGCCGTCTCCCGGCCGCGATGGTCGTCCTCGCGGCGACGATCTCCGCCGGGGCGGCGCTCCGCGACCTCGAGTTCGATCTGTCGCTCGAGCCGATCCTCGTCGCCAACGCCGACGAGGAGGCCCGCGTCGCGGAGTTCGAGGAACGGGTCCCGCCGCGGATGTTCGACGCGATCGTCGTCCTCTCCTGGCCCGACACGATCGATCGCGCCGCGCTCTCCGTCGTCGAGGACGTGACCGCCGCGGCCGCCGAGCGGCCGGAGGTCGAATCCGTCCGGTCGCTCGCGAACACGAGCGTGGTCCCTCCGGGGGCCTCGACCCCGATCCCGATCCCGTTCCCGCGCACGATCGGGGCGGACGAGTCGGTCCACGCCGCGGTCGGGCGCCACCCGCTCCTGACCCGAAGGCTCCTCTCGGCCGACGGGCGGGCGACCCCGCTGGTCGTGCGGTTCGCGGTCGACGGCCCG
>JBICIB010000394.1:0-4099 GCA_043101415.1 Planctomycetota bacterium JB042
CTCGCCGGCACCTACGCCTACATGAGCCCCGAGCAGGCGGAGATGAAGCGGATCGCCGTCGACCACCGGACCGACGTCTTCTCGCTCGGTGCGGTCCTCTACCGGGCGCTGACGCTGGAGCTCCCGTTCGGCGGCGACACGTCGCGCGAGGTCCTCGACCGGATCCTCACCACCGATCCGCGGCCGCCGCGACGCCGGAACGAACGGGTGCCGCGCGATCTCGAGGTGATCTGTCTGAAGGCGCTCGAGAAGCGGCCGGACGACCGTTACCCGAGCGCCGGCGCGTTCGCCGAGGACCTGCGGCGGTTCCTCGCCCACGAGGCGATCACCGCCCGGCCCCCGAGCGTCCCGGAGCGGCTGTGGCGTTGGTCGCGGCGCCACCCGGTCGCCGCCTCCGGCGCGCTCCTCCTGCCGGCCGCGACGGCCCTCGTGGTCGTCCTGGTCGGGGAGGTCCGGGATCGGGAGCGCGTGAGCGGCTGGCGGGAGAGGATCGAGGCGGCGCTCCGTCACGACGATTGGAACGGCCGCGAGGACGTCGTCGCCGACGCTCGACGGGCGGCGGAGGAGGCGCGGGGAGCGGGGAGGGGCGGCGGGCTGGAGGACGTGCTCGGATCGTTCGAGCGGCGGCGCGAGGAGGACGTCGCGGCGCGCGTGGCCGAGATCGAGAGGCTGTACCGGCGGGGGAAGGGGGGCGAGGAGATCGAGGGGCGGTTCGAGACGCTCGTCACACCCCTGTCGCTGCGCGCCGTCCTTGAGGGATTGGACCGTGCCGGGCGGGCGGCGACGGCCTACCCGGACTTTCCGGAGATCGGCGCGCTGACGCGCGTCGACTCCGAGCTCCGCATCGACGCGGCCCCGCCGTCCGCGGATCGTCCTCCTCGCGAACGACCCGTCGCGCGGGCGCTCCCGCTCGACCCGATCTCCGGCGCGTTCGGGCCGCCGGTCCCGCTCGGGCCGCTCCCCGTCCGTGCCCGCCTCCCGCCGGGGGGCTGGCGGATCGTGGTGGAGGACCCGGCGAGCGACGCGTTCGCCGAGTTCGACCGCGACCTCGGGATCGAGGCGAGGCGGGAGACGATCCGGGTCCGCCTGCGTCCCGAGGCCGACGTGACGGCCGGGATGGTCCGACTGCCGGCGGCGCGGCTCGTCCTCGATCAGAAGCTCGGCTGCGGGCCGGTGCACGGTGAGGTCGACGTGCCGTCGTTCTGGATCGACGAGGCGGAGGTCTCGAACCGGGAGTATCTCGCCTTCGTCGAGGCGACCGACCACGCGCCGCCGGCCTTCTGGGTGAGCGCCGGGTACGACGGGGACTGGCGGGCGCTCCCCGGCGTCGCCGAGCGGGGCGAGGAGTGGCTCGATCTCCCGGCGACCGGGATGAGTTTGTACGACATGCGGGCATACGCGGAGTGGGCGGGGAAGCGCCTGCCCGGGCACTACGAGCTGGAGTACGCGATCCGGGGCGTCGAGATGCTCACGGAGCTACCGAAGGGCGAGCCGGCGAACATACACGGTCCGTCGACAGGGTCCGTCGACGGGGCGGTCGCACGCTATGCGCAGTACGTGGCTCATTCGATGCCCGTCCGTGCTTCGGCATACCGGCAGCCTCCGCACGGCCTCTTCCATGTCCATGGAAACGTCATGGAACGGGCTTGGGGAAAGGCAGCCCATGTGGACCGTGGGAACCTGCTCGTGCTGAACAACTCGTTCTTGGTCATGGGTGGGGCCTGGGACGCGGACGTGCGGAATGACCGCATATTCGAGCACTCGACGAGCGGTCGAGACGACGCCTACGCGGCGCCGGACTACGGGTTCCGCTGCGTAATCGGGGGTCACTCACATGACTGATGGAAGGAGATCGTCGTGACGGAGTTGTACGAGATCGAGGCCGAGAGGGTGGACACCGGAGAGGCGGATGTCGCCGAGCTGATTTGGTGGGACGAGAACGATGTGCAGTTCGTCAGCGATGAGGTTCCGTGGTGCTTGTTCGTGGCGATCGTGACAAGTCTCGATGGATCTGAGTTCGAATTCGATGAAGGGGTTCTTCGTGAGGCATTTCGTCAGGCCGTGGAGGGGCGTGTGCATCACGCGTTGTCCAACCACGGATGTTCGCAGGATCCAGACGAGAAGTACACCGAAGAGGCCAACTGGGACGTGGAGGTGAATGAGTCACGTGTCAACGGTGACTACTGGGACACCGGCACGTCCGCGTTGTTTGCCCATCCCATGTTCACGGACCCGGGGGGAAGGGCTCGGAGTGTCGCTGTTGCGAGGAATCCTGGTACGAATCAACTCAATGCCATTCGTATCACTTGTGGGGAGCTGTCATGAGCGTGTCGTATGTCGTTGGTCGCAATACGATCCTCGTTCCTCCGGACACCGCCTGTGGTTGGAGAGAGGGCGAGCCGCTCACGTTGATCCTCGAGTTCGATGTCGAGAGAACGCCGCCCATGGATCTCGTGGTCGGATCTGGATGGCCATTGCGACGTGTCGCCTATTCGGTGTGGGAGGCGGCTGCTCCTGATCCCGCCCACGTCCTTCGCGACGGTCCCGTGGAGGTTCGTTGGATCAGCCCCGCCGAGCGAGTGCGGTTGAGCAAGGCCTACTATGAGTCGCGTGATCTGTCGGTCGCCAAGGCCGGCGCGGACATCGTCAAGATGTACGACGATGCAATGACGGACCTCCATCGAGATCCGAACAAGCTCGAGAAATCGCTTTGGTACTCGATCGACTTGGCGACCTCGTTCGTATCGATCGCGGGTCATCACAAGGATGTCGAGACCAGGACCGGCGCGCCTTCTCGGCTGCTGTCCAAGATCGATCCGGCGCGCGCGGAGGGTCTTCGGTGGGTGCTCAATGCGCGGTGGCAAGAGCGTGCGGTGACCTACGCTGGTGGGTTGTCTCCCGATGTATATCTTGCGCCGCTCGGCGGCTTCCGTCCGGTCGCGATGGATGTCGCGAGGCTCTTGCTGGCCGTTCTTCGCAAGGTCTTTCCCAAGAACGGCTCGTTCGACCTCGAGAAGGTCTGGTTTGCGGCGCTCTTGTTCTCCAGCGGAAATCTCAGAACGGGCTCGGGCAATCCGAAGCTCAATCTGGAGCCGAACTCGGCGGCATTGGCATGCATGGCCGAACTCATGGATGTGGCTGCGAATCGACGGCTGTCTCCCGGGTCGATGGCCCTGGAGTGCGCGAACTTGCGGGTCGTCTTCGCGTCGATGCTGGAGCCGTTCTTCGAGGCGTACAGAAGTTCTGGGCGTCACCCTCGAAGGGCGGACAAGTATGTTCGCACCAACCTTCCCCATCCGATCGGTCCGAGAGACCCTCGATGGAGCGAGGAGCGACTTCGTAATCTCATGAAGGACTATCGCCGCGCGTTGGGGACGACGCCGAAACAGGCGGAAGAGCGGTTTCCGATTCTTTGGAGGCGCTGGGGTCACACGCTCGCGGATGGACTGCGGGACGAGGTACGCGTTCGTCGCGCGAAGGGTTGGTAGTCGACTGCGGCGGGGGCGGTCCAGGGCCCATCCTGGCGATCCGCCACCCTGCTCACGGTCGACCGCGCGCGCACCCCTCCCTCCCGGCCACCCGGCACCCCCAACGAACCGCGCCGCCGCGAGGACCCTCGCGGCGGCGCGGTCGTTCGGTCGGTGGTCGGCGGGCGAGCGCCGCCGCCGTGCGTTCGTTCACGCGCCCTGGCGGCGCTCCTTCAGCGCCAGCGTGCGCTGGCGAGGCTTCGGCGGGAGCTTGATCTCCGGGAATTCCTTGTCGAGGCCCGCGGCGCGGAACGCCTGGACCGGCGACTCGTAGCTCTTCGTGGCGAGCGTCGCCTCGAGGTGGTCCTGCCCGCCCTCGAGGAAGAGGAGCTGGCGGAGGTAGTGACGGGCGCGGTCGTGGCCGTACGCCGTCTTCTGCTCCAGCCAGAAGAAGAGGAGGTTCACGTAGTTCGTGCGGGCGTCGAGGCCGAGGCGCTCCTTCAGCATGAGCGAGCGCTCGCACCAGAGGATGGCGCTCTTCACGTCGCCGCGGCCGAGGTGGACGCCGGTCAGGTTGTTCATCGCGTGCGCCTGGGTCTCCCGCTCGTAGCGGTCGCTCGCGGGGCGCTCGA
>JBICIB010000395.1:0-13846 GCA_043101415.1 Planctomycetota bacterium JB042
GCAGCGCGACTCGAAACTTCGCGGAGACCACGCCGGGCGCATCGCGCGAGGACGTGAGCGGGTCGGAGACACCTCCCCGTCCCGGCCTTCGCCGTGGCGAACGCAAAGCCCCCCGAACGCGTTCCAAGCCCCGCCGCCAAGCTCTCCTCACGTCCGAGGTCCGATGAGCGCAGCGGGGTCGGGCACCTCCACGTTCACGTGGTCCCGCACGACGACCCATCCATGAGTCGTCTCCTTTCTCCCCCCTACCCCCACCACGGAATCGGGTGAGGGAGTCCGGAGCGGGCGAGGCGAAGGCCGAGGCGGGGAGGCTTCTCCGAGAGCGACCCCGCAGCGCGACTCGTCCCTTCGCGGAGACCACACCCAGCGCATCGCGCGAGGACGTGAGCGGGTCGGAGACACCTCCCCGTCTCGGCCTTCGCCGTGGCGAACGCGAAGCCCCCCCGAACGCGTTCAGTGCAGATCCGCTCTCATGCCTCGCGTGAACGCCGCTCCCTGGGGGGCCGCCGCGTCGGCGACCAGCCATTGGAAGTAGACCTGCGAGCCGGCGAGGCTCGAGTCGAGCGGCAGCGGGAGAGGCTGGGTCGCCTGCCCGTTCGCGTCGGTCGAGTGGAGGACCCAACCGATCCAGGGGTTCGCGAGGAGCGTCCCGCCGAAGAGGGGCATGGAGATCGCCTTGTCGCCGATCACGATCGCCGCCATCGAGTTCGGGCGGGCGCTCGAGAGCGCGACCGCGAACTCCGAGCTGCCGAGCTTCGGTTCGGACCCCGACACGACGGGGACGGTCCCGCCCTGACCGGCGACCCCCTGGCCGTAGAAATGGAGCCACTTGTCGGCGCGCTCGACGAGGACGATCCAGTCCTGGTTCGACGCCGCGGGCGCCACTCCGAGCGGCCGGATCCCCGGACCGATGACGTCGGTCACCGAACCGGTCTGGAGCACCCCGCCGTTGCGCGGGTCGAACCAGGCGACGGTGAAGACGCCGGGGTCGTCGCCGAAGTCGAACGACGGGGCTCCCCCGGTCGGGAGCTGGATCACGACCGTCTCGAGCTCGTCCTCGTCGCCGAAGGC
The DNA here is from genome assembly GCA_043101415.1 of Planctomycetota bacterium JB042. Classification (GTDB taxonomy): domain Bacteria; phylum Planctomycetota; class B15-G4; order B15-G4; family JADJEK01; genus JAUIEL01. Next base: position 1,072 of record JBICIB010000395.1, read on the forward strand.
GACCGACGCGCGGCCGTTCTCGCGGCCGGGCACGCTCACCCGCTCGTTCGCGACCTCGAGCGCCTCGAAGTCGACCTCGTCCCGCCAGAAGTCGAGCGCCAGCGCGGTCTGCTGGAACATCTTCTCCCGGGACCGGAAGTTCTCGCAGGTGAGGTCGTTGTGGATGTACCCGTAGCCGAAGTACCACTCCACGCCCGCCGCGCCGGCGAGGAGCGCGGGCCAGAGCGCCTCGGTCCGCGGCAGGTCGTGCGCCGGGTCGACGCCGTCCGGGAGGACGCCCTCCGTCTGCGGGCCGAACTCGTCGGCCCCGACGATCCACTCCCGACCGCTCTGGGCCGACGCCTCGACCCACTCCTCGACCTCGGCGCCGACGACCTGCGCCTTCGCCGCGTTCAGGGACGCCACCTCGATCGTGGGGTGTCCCAGCAGTCCGGAGAGCGTCGCCAGGTCGGCGTGGTGGGCGTGGTGGACCGAGATCGGGTGGTCCCACGGGTCGATGGTGCGAATCCGGTTCGCGAAGAGCTGGGTCATCGAGATCGGCGCCGGCATCTCCTCGCCCAGTCCCCACGTCAGCGCGAGGTGGTGCGAGAAGCGGGCGACCATCTCGCGGTAGAAGACCTTCCGCTGGATCCCCAGGAACCCGCCGTCGAGCAGTCCGTGGTTCTCGCCCTCCTGCAGGATCAGGTGGAGGTGGATGCCGAGCGACTGCGCGTGGTCGAAGACGATCTCCCACTGGTCGAGCTTGCTGCAGTCGAAGCGGTAGCGCTCCGTGGCGCTCGTCCAGGGCCAGACGTCGCCGCCGTCCCCCTGCACGTTCATCACCAGGAACGAGATCGAGTTGACGCCCTGCGCGGCCAGGTAGTTCAGCGCGCCGATGATGCCGCGCCCCAGGCCGGCGCCCCACTCCGGATCGCCGGCGCTCCAGTCTCCCTGGTGGAACGAGTAGGCGTGCGTCGGCGCGGTCGCGTCGAAGTCGGCGAAGGCGAGGAAGTTCTCCGGGCTGGTCGTCCCCGACTTGAGGAACGGCTCTCCGGACTCGGCGTAGCGGAGGTACCGCTCGTCGACGTACGTCAAGCGCCCCTTCGAGCGCGGATCGTTCGCCGGCTTGTCGTTCGCGGCGACCGCGATCTTTCCCGTCGCGCCGTCGAACCCGACCGGCGCGCCGCCGCCGGGGTTCAGGTCGAGCGCCACGTCCGGTCCGGACCGGAACGACGCGAGGTACGTCCACTCCCCGGTGCTCGGAGGCACGAAGTGCGCGCGCCACTTGTCTCCCAGGTCGACGCCCGACTGCCCCGCGTCTCCGTTCGCGGCGTAGTAACCCGGGACGACGATCGTCTGCGCCCCCTTCGAGAAGGTGACGTCGAGGCGGTAGTCGAGGAACGGGTTGGCGGCGTCCTGCTCGCTGGTCATCGGCCCGGTGAACGTGAGCGTCAGCTCGTGCCCCACCTTCGCCTCGCCGCCGATCTCCGCCTCGTCGGTCGGCGGCGGCGGATCGGCGACGACCGCGTCGACGAACGGCTTGAACACCTCCTCCGGGTTCCAGAAGCCGTTCCCGTACATGTTGACCACGACGAGGTCGTCCTCGGGGGAGACGAAGACGCGGTGATCGTTCAGCCCCTCGGCGTAGATCGAGTTCTTGGGGAGCCCCGGCCAGCGGTTCGAGACGTTCGTCCACCATCCGAGCGAGTAGTTGCCCGGGAGGACGGCGCTGAGGTGGTTCTGGTTCCACCAGTTGTTCCCGTCCGGCCCCTCGGTCGGTCCGCTCGACGGTCCGGTCGACGTGTTCTGGATCGCCGTCGGCGGGATCCAGTTGGCGTACAGGTCGTCGACGAACGACTCGGGGAGGAGCTGCGTGGTCTTCCACTTGCCGCGCCGCAGCACGAGGTAGCCGACCCGCGCGAGGTCGCGGCCGCTCATGGAGAAGCCGCCGTTCCAACCGCTCCAGAGCCCCTGGTAGGTGAGCGCGTCCTGGCGGCCGATCGTGTTGAACAACGCCTGGTCGAGGACGCCGACCGGGCTGGCGTTGCCGAAGTACGGCCGCATCGCCTCGCCGTAGTGGTGGACCGCCTTGTTGTTGTACGCGTAGTGCTTGTTCGGGTGGTGCGGGGTGAGGCCGTAGTCGCTCACCATCGACATCATCTGGCGGTAGTTCGCGAGCGGCGACGTCGGGTAGTTCGACCCGGGGACGGCGTTCAGGTAGTTCAGGGTCCCCTGCTGCATCAGTCGACCGAACACCAGCGCGGTGAGCGACTTCCCGACCGAGTACGTGGGGTACCTCTTGGCCGGGTCTCCCTTGACGCCGACGAGGTACCCGGAGCGGATGCACACCACGTGGCCGAACGCCTTGTTCAGCGCGAACTGCAGCTTCGCGGAGTCCATCCCGACCGACTCGGGCGTCGCGGTCTGCCAGTTCGCGTCGGGATAGACGTCGCCTGCGGAAGCCGTGCTCACGGCGGTCGTGAGGACGAGCAGGGAGGAAACGGTCCAGCGGTGCAGCATCAGGGTGCGAGGCCTCCTGGTGTCGCCGATCATGGGTCGAACGAAAGCGATCGAACGCCCGACGGTGGTGGGACGTGCCACCGTGGTGGCCGAGCCTTCCGACCGGAAGGTGGGGAGCCCCTCTCGCCGCCACCGGCGAGGACCGGCCTCCCCGCGCCGGGGAACGTCTCGGATTCGACGGGAAGATACCCTGATTTGTTCCGTCATAGGGCCGAAATCCGGGCGCGCAACGACCTTTCGTTCAAAGACTTACGACCTCAGTTCGTCGTTCTTCCCACCCGTGGGGCGAACGCCCCGGAGTTCGGGAGGCCCCTAAATCCAATCGTCGGATCCGGTTAGGCCGGACCGCCGAAGAGATCCTCGGCGGACGGCATCCCCCGCTCCACGTCTCGGTCGAGGAAGGTCCGAGCCCAGGTCTCGCACAGGAGGAGGGACCAGAGGCGGAACGCCCAGACCTTGTGGGCGATCCCCTGGTGGAACCGTCCGGGGCGCCCGCGGCGGAGCGCGTCGACCTTCGCGGGGTCGAAGAACCCGCGGGCGCGGACGTCCTCGGGACGGAGGAGACGGTCGCTCAGCCGCTCGAGCGTCTCGACGAGCCCGGCGTTCATCCTCATCTGGAACGGCCGCTTCGGTCGATCGACGATCGACGCGGGGAGGACCGGCCGCAGCGCCTCGCGCAGGATCCACTTCTCGACGCCGCGGTTCAGGAACATCCGCCCGGGGACCGTCGCCGTGAACTCGACGATCTCCCGCTCGAGGAACGGCACGCGGATCTCCAACGAGTGCGCCATGCCGGTCGCGTCGGCGCGCTTCAGCGCGAGGTGGTGCAGCCACGTCCTCTGGTCGAACGACAGGCCGTGCTCGAGCGCCGTCGCGCAGCCGCCGGGCAGCGACGGGAGCGGGTGCCGCGGGTGCGGGTCGACCATCGGCGACGGCGGGAGCGGGCCCCACGCCGCCCGCGCGAGCGCGCGACCGAGGAGGGTCCGCGGCGGCTCGTCCGCGTACATGAAGACCCGCTCGTACAGGTCCTTCCGCAGGCCCGGCGGCAGCGGCAGCCGGGAGTCGAACAGCTTGTACCGGTCGTACCCCGCGAAGCACTCGTCCGCCCCCTCGCCGACCAGCAGCACCTTCACGTGCTTCGCGGCCTCGCGGTAGTTGACGAACATCTGCAGCGCTTCCATCTGCCCCATCGGCTCCTCGAGGTGCCACATCACCGGCGCCAGGAGCTCGGCGACGTCGCCCGAGTCGACGAGGATCTCGTGGTGGCGCGTCTTGCAGTGCTCGACGACGACGCGCGCCTTCCGCAGGTCGGGGTCGTCCTCGCCGTGTCCGACGGTGAACGTGTCGACCGTCGCCCCGGTCCGCGCCATCAGCGCGACGATCCCCGACGAGTCGAGCCCGCCGGAGAGCGCCGCCCCGAGCGGCGCGTCGGAGATCATCAGCCCCTCGACCACGCGCGACAGCCGGTCGCGCAGGTCCTCCGCCATCTCCCCCGCCGGGCGGTCGCTCGGGCGAGGGTCCGGGTGGGTCCAGTACGCCCCCTCCTCGACGACGCCGTCCTTCCACGTCAGCCATCGCCCCGGGAGGAGCTTCCGCACCCCCGCCAGCATCGCCTCCGCCTCCATGTTGCAGGCGAAGCGGAGCGCCGACCGGAGGGCGCGGCGGTTCGCGCGCGGCTCGAACCCCGGGAGGAGGAGGAACGGCTTCAGCTCCGACGCGAACGCGAGCGCGTCTCCGTCGACCCGGTAGAAGAGCGGCTTGATGCCGGTCCGGTCGCGGGCGAGGAGGAGCCGGCGGTCCCGATCGTCCCAGAGCGCGAACGCGAACATCCCGTCGATCCGCCGCAGGAGGTCGAGCCCCCACGCGCGGTACCCCTCCAACAGGACCTCGGTGTCCGTGCCGGTCCGGAACCGGACCCCCTGACGCTCGAGCTCCGCCCGCAGGAGGAGGAAGTTGTACACCTCGCCGTTGTGGACGATCGCGACCGCGCCGTCGTCCGTGACCATCGGCTGGTGACCGGCGTCGGACAGATCGAGGATCGAGAGCCGGCGGTGCCCGAGGACGCAGTCGCCGAACGTCGCCACGCCCGAGTCGTCCGGACCGCGGTACGCCATCACGTCCGTCATCCGCCGCACCAGCGCCTCGTCCCCGAGACGGAGGAGACCCGCGATCCCGCACATGGTCAGGCTTCCTTCAGCCGGCGCTTCACGACCACGAGGAGGAGGGACGCGAGCACGAGCATCGACGCGACCGACCCGACGACCTGCGCGACGCCCGCGCCGACCGCGCCGTACCGAGGCACGAGCCCGTAGCCGAGCCCCGTCACGAGGACCAGCCGGAGCGCGAGGTTCAGCACCGGGAGTTGAGGGAGGAGCAGGTACTGGCACGCCACCGACAACGGCGCCTCGACGATGAGGACCAGGACGAACCCGGCCATCAGGTAGAACGGCGCATGGAACGGTTCCAGGTCGCGGCTCTCCATGAAGAGGTCGAGGATCCAGGCGAGGACCGGCGCCGAGACCGCGCACGCGAGCGCCAGCCCGATGCCGATCTTCGTCCACCGACCGACGAACGCCGGCACCTCGCGGACCGACCCGAGACGCGCCGCCCGGGGGAGGATCGTCTGGTAGAAGGCGAGGAAGACCGCGAAGTACCCGAGCGCGACCTGCTGCGCGAATCCGAACACGCCGGCCTCGACGTCGAGGTCGAGGCCGCGCAGGAGGAACAGCCCGGCGTTGATGCAGAGGATCATCGACACGTCGGCGGCGCCGAGCCACTTCGAGTACCGGAGGAGCCGCCGGATCAGCGCGCCGTCGGGCCACTCCGCCGTCCGGTGCGCCGTGCGCGCCGAGAGCGCCGCGCCGAACAGGAGCGCCGTCCCCGCGTAGACGCCGAACGCGATCTCCGGACGGCTCGGGAAGAAGAGGACCGCGGACAGCGTGCCGGCGAACCGGACCACCGGCATCGAAGCCTGGACGATCGCGGCGCGGCGGTACCGGAGGCGGGCGAGGCGCGACGCGACGCCGTAGTCGAACAGCGCCACCCCGACCGCGCCGAGCGCCACCGACAGGACGACGGTCGTGCTCCAGCCGCGCGGCTCGAACGGCGCCGCGAGGAACCCGACGAGGAGGACGGGGATCGAGAGGACGAGCGACGACGCGAGGCCGGCCGACAGGACCAGCTCCGGCCGCCGCTTCAGGTCGTCGAGCGTGTAGAGCCGGATCGTCCCCTGGTCGACCCCGAGGAGGATCAGGCGGCTGAGCGCGAGCTGGGCGCCGATCGTCGCGACGAACAGGCCGTACGTCGCGGCGTCCATCAGGTCCTTCACGGCGAGCGCGAGGACGAGGAGGGAGTTGGCGCCGGTGGCGGCGAGCTTGCCGAAGAGGGTCCACGAGAGGTCGCGGCCGCGGCGGCGGGCGAGATCGGTGCGCGCGGGCTCGTCCGCCTCGCCGGCCTCGACCTCGACGCGCTCCGCCTCCGCCGTGCTCCCCCCCTCCCCGGTCATACCGAGACCGCGCCGCCGAGCACCGGGAGCGGCTCGCCCTCCATCTCCGCCGGGACGTCGACCCCCGCGGTGGCGAGGATGGTCGGGGCGATGTCGTAGATCGAACGCCCCTCGAGCGCGCGGCCGGCCGGGACGTGCGGTCCGGCCACGATGCAGAAGCCGTGGGCCGTGTGGCTGCCGGTCCGACCGTCCTGGTTCGTCAGCTCGAGCCTCCCGAACCGCGGCGACTCGACCGCGCTCCACGGGAACGACGCGTTCCAGTGCACCGTCAGGTCGGGGAGCTGCTCCTCGAACTCTCCCTTGAAGCGGTCCCGACAGAGGACGACCTCGTCGACGACCTTCTTCCCGGTCGCGGGGTCGGTCAGCTCCTCGAGCGCCGCCTTGATCTCCTCGCAGACCGCGCGGTACTCCTCGGGCGGCACGACCCCGTCCTTGTCCCGCCCCTGCACCGACACGCGGATCGCGCCGACGGCGTCGTTGTTCGGAACCGGGAACGCGCGGCGGCCGGCCCAGTCGCGGTTCCCCGCGTACCACTTGAAGACCAGCTCGTGCTGCATCGACTGCGGCAGCATCCCCTTGATCGCGTACTGCACGCGGCCGGGGACGACCATCTTCAGCTTCCGCCAGAAGTTGGTCCTCGCCTTCTTCGGGGCGGACGCGTCGACGCGCGACGCGGGCCCGCGACCGAAGCCGAGGAGGTCGAGCATCTCCTGGAGGTTCCACGAGGCGTGGTAGAGCGAGCCCATGCCGTGCCCGGCGACGATCATCACCTGGACGTCGTCCCCGGCGAGCTCGATCGTCTTCCCGATCTCCTCGTCCATGGCGACGTAGACGGACTCGACGGCGTCCTTCAGCCCCGGCTCGCCGGCCTCGCCGTGGCGCGGGTGCGACGGGTCGGCCCAATGCCAGAAGTGGTGGCCGATGCAGTGCGGCTCGGAGTAGCAGAGGAACAGGACGTCCCACTCCCGCTCGGTCATCAGCCAGCGGTTCACCTCGCCGCGCAGCCGCACTCCCTCGACGCACCGCCGCTTCAGATCGAGGAGCTGGGCCGGCTTGTCGGCGTCGACCTTGTCGCAGTCCTGCACCGGGTGCATCCCGAACCGATCGACGACCCGGTCGAACAGGTCGGCCGGGACGGACGACCGCGGCGCCTTCGTGGCGTGCGCGCCCCAGTTCGTGAGCTGGAAGCCGTTCAGCCGCTCGGACGTGGTGAACTTCACCGCGTCGACGACGCCGACCTTCCGCCCCGCGTCGGAGAGGACGTCCCAGAACGGCCGCTTGGTGAACGCGTCGTCCTCGACGTGCCGCAGGTCGCGCGTCCGCGCGTCGTACTGCACGTAGAAGTGCTTGTCGAAGGTGGCCGGGTTCCGGCCGCCGTAGATGCAGGACCAGACCGTGTCGGGGAGCTGGCCGGCGGTGGTCCGGAGCGGGCCGCTCGCGCCCCGCTCCATCAACGCCTTGAAGGTCGGCATCTTCCCTTCGTCGGCGAGTCGCTTCACGAGACTCCACTCGGCCGCGTCGAGGCCGAAGACGAGCTGTCGTTCGGAGGGGCGCTCTTCGTTCATGGTCCGCCTCGGGCTTGCGGTGCGATCACGTGGTGGCCGGCGTCGAGGGAGGATCGGAGACGCGCCGCGGCACGCCCCGGTCCATCGTCTCGTGATACTCCTCGTCCTCGTTGACGTTCCAGACGTCGTGGCGCTCGCCGAGGATGTTCCTCACCGCGAGGACCGAGGTCAGCATCGAGTGGTCCTGGTTGTTGTACCGGTGCTGGCCGTTCCGCCCCACCGGCTGCACGTCGGGGAGCGCCTCGGTGAACCAGCTCCGGAGCGTCCTCACCGCGGCCTGGAACTTCGAGTCGTAGACCGGGTACGCCTTCGGCATCCGGACCACGGTCCCGTCCTCGACGTCCCCCTTCGACGCAAGCTTCAGCTTGTCGACCTCGGACGCGCCGAGCTCGACCAGCCGGTCGTCCGGCGAGTTCCACAGCTCGTTCCCCTCGAACACGAAGTACTCGAGCCCGAGGCAGGTCTTCGACGCGTCGGGGACCATGTCCGGCGACCAGTTCTTGAAGTTCTGGATGCGCCCCATCTGGACGTCGGGCGAGTGGATGTAGATCCAGTTGTCCGGGAACAGCTCCTCCTGGTCGACCACGAGGCTGATCGTGAGGAAGTCGCGGTACTTCAGCGCGTCGGCGGCGGCGAGCACCTCCGCCGGCGGCGGCGGATCGAGCACGCGGGCGAGCTGGGAGAGCGGCATGCTCGACACGACCCGGTTGCACGGGATCCGCTCGGTCCTCCCCTCCGCGTCGACGGTCGTGACGCCGGTCACCTCGCCGTTCGCGTGGTGGACCGCCCGGATGTCGCGGCCGAAGTGGAGGACGTGGCCGCGCTCGCGCACGATGTCCCGGCAGCGTTCCCACATCTGGCCCGGGCCGAGCCGCGGGTACTCGAACTGGTCGATCAGCGTCTTGACCGACGTGTCCCCCTTCTTCCCGAAGAAGGCGTTCTTGACCGCCGTGAAGAGCGAGAGGTTCTGGATCCGCTGCGCCGCCCAGTCCGCCCCGAGCTCGGTGCACGGCATCCCCCACACCTTCTCGGTGTAGGTCTTGAAGAACATCGAGTAGAGCTTGTAGCCGAACCGGTTCGACACCCACTGCTCGAAGTTCACCTCCTCCTTCGACGGGAAGAGCTTCGCCCAGAGGTAGCTCATCCCGACGTGCGCGGAGTCGACGATCCCGATGTTCGCGAGCGCCTCGAACGGCTTCAGCGGGTAGCTGAAGAACTTGCCGCGGTAGAAGATGCGCGACAGGCGCGGCCGGGTGATGAACTCGTCGGCGAGGATCTCCTGCCAGATCCGGTTCACCTCCGGGATCTTCGTGAAGAACCGGTGCCCGCCGATGTCGAAGCGGTACCCCTTGTAGTTGACGGTCCGCGCGATCCCGCCGACCTCGCTCGGGTCCTTCTCCACGATCGTGGTGCCGATCCCCTCCTTCGAGAGTTCGTACGCCGCGGTGAGGCCGGCCGGACCGGCGCCGATGACGACGACTTCGGGCGAGCTCACGATCCGGCCCCCTTCGCGTCGACGCGGAGCGGCTCGAGTTCGCGCACGCCCGGACCGGTCCGCGTCCGCGCGGCCCGGCGTCGGTCGGCGTGGTGCGCGAGGACGCCGAGCGGGACGCAGAGCCCGCTGTAGAGGAAGAAGAGGAGGTGCATCGGCATGACGCGGAGCGCGAACCACGCCCCGCGCTTCTCCACGAAGAAGCGATAGAACCCCCGATGCAACCACACGACGGCGCTCCACGCGAGCGCGGCGAACCCGACCGTCCACGGCCAGATCTCCGGCCGGAGCGGCGTCGCGGCGAGGGCGAGCACGAGCAGGTACGAGAGGACCGTCGAATGACGGGACTCGGCCGAGATGTTCAGGTCGGACGCCGCGAACCGGTCGCGCATCATCAGGGCGATCCACGGGACCCCGCGCTGGAGGACGTCGGTCCGGACCAGGTCGACCAGCCGCCACTCCTTCGTGTGGCGGGCGAGCATCGTCTTCTCGAGGCGGATCCGGTGGCCGCGGGCGCGGAGCCGGAACCCGAGCTCGATGTCCTCGATGCTCGGCTTCGCGTACCCCTCGTTGAACCCGCCCAGACCGAGGAAGACGTCGCGGCGGATCGCCCCGCAGCCGGTCCAGAAGGTCCAGGCCTCCTCGCGGCTGGTCTGGTGGACCCAGTGGTGGAAGAGGTTCTTGTACTGCGAGAGGAACGACGGGTGGCCCGGTCGGTCGTCGTACGACCCGATCACCGCCGCGGGACCGCCGTCGGCGAGCACCCGCGCCGCCACCCCGATGGTGTCGGGGAAGACGAGGACGTCGGCGTCGACGAAGAAGAGGAGGTCCCCCTCCGCGAGCTCGGCGCCCCGGTTCCGGGCGTGCGCCGGACCGCGGGAGGTCTCGAGCCGCAGCACGCGCGCTCCGCGCCGACGTCCGACGTCGCCGGAAGCGTCCGTCGATCCGTCGTCGACGACGATCGTCTCCAGCGGGCGGAACTCGGACGTCTCGAGCGCCTCGAGGCACTGCTCGAGACGCGCGGCGTCGTCCCGCACGGGGATCACGACCGAGACGGACGGCATGCCGTCCCTGGGCGACCCGGCCAACATCTCGTCTCCACGAGCTCCACCGTCGGGACGACGGAGCCGATCCGGGGGGGTGGCGCTCACCGTTCCCTCAGGAGCGCTCGACCGTTCAGGATACTCTTCCTCGAGGGGCATGGGGAGGGGCTACGTGGCCTGGGGGCTCCGAACATGGCGGATGGAGGGCGGATGAGCCCTCTTCGACCACCGCGGGGGGTGCGCTTGACCACACCCGCCGATCGAAGGCCGGCGTTCCCTCAGAAGGGCCAGAGGGTGAAGGTCGAGGAGTCCTCGACCACGGCGTTCGGCTTTCGTTTGACGACCTCGACGAGCTGGGCGGCCCAGTCCTCGACGATCGACTCGGCGTGGCCGTACCACGTCAGGTCGTCGACGGAGAGGAACGTCGCCTTTCCGGCCTCCCGGTCCGCGAACGCCATCAGGAGCTCCCCGGTCCCGCCGTCGTGCAGCCGCGCCTCCATCGCGACGATCCCCTTGTCGAACGACAGGCGGGTCACGAGGTACCCCAGCACGTTGAGCCACGACTTCGTCGGCCGGAGTTCGACGAGGGCGAACTCGAGGACGAGGGCCTGGTCGCTCTGGCGCGGAGTCGGGCGCAGGGTGCGGTCCGGATCGGCGGCGAAGGCGGCCTGAAGCGTCGCCCGCGTCGTCCGGGCCATCCGCCGGACCGCCTCGGACCGATCGAACTCGAGCGTCGCCGCGTCCCAACCGTTCACCGAACGCAAGAGGCGCGTGGTCACCGGCTTGACGAGGATCTCCCGATACCGCGCCGGGTCGAAGTCGGGCGCGACGTACGAACGGTGGAACGGGAGCGACGGATCCTCGACGAGGATCCGGGGGTCCTCGACGAAACCCGCGTTCCAGGTCGGATCGGTCTTGCAGCCGACGGCGGTCGAGACGACGAGGGGCGCGAGGAGACTGAGGAAGGAGACACGCACGGCGACGGAGGATAACCGCGTCCCCCTCCGCCGACCGCCCCATGACCATGGGAATGATCTCCCTCCCATTGGGTATTCCTCCCCACCCCACCGCTCGGTGGGGCCGTCTCGAGGTCGACGATCTTCGGCATGGGGGATGCTTCCGAATCGACCGCGTCCGCGTGTCGGGAGGATTCCTCATGCTCGCGTTTCGAACCATCCTCTGCCCCGTCGACTTCTCCGAGGACTCGGAGATCGCCGTTCGCCAGATCGCGAAGCTGACCGAGGGCCAGACGGCGAAGGTCGAACTCCTCCACGTCGTCGAACCGATCGTCTATCCGGTCGAGTACGGCATCGGGCGCGTCCCGTCGATCGACCTCGAGGCGACGATCGCGGAGAAGGCCGGGGAGAAGCTGTCCGAACTCTCCTCCCACCTCCCGGGTCTCGAGGTGACGACGCGCGTCGAGTTCGGGGCCCCGTGGCGTCGCATCTGCGACATCGCGGAAGAGGGTGGGTTCGATCTGGTCGTCCTCGCCACCCACGGCTTGACCGGTCTGAAGCATCTCCTGCTCGGCAGCGTCGCGGAGCGCGTCGTCTGCCACGCGCCGTGCCCCGTCCTCACGGTGAAGCGAAGCGATCACGAGAAAGGGAACGAGTGATGTCGAGCCGAGTCTTCCACGCCCGAGACGTCATGAACGAGAAGGTCGTGACCGTGCGCGCCGGAACGACGCTGCGTGAAGCCGCGCGCCTCCTGGAGGAGGAGCGTGTCCACGGCGTGCCGGTCCTCGACGCCGCGAAGAACGTCGTCGGAGTCCTGTCGGGCACCGATCTCGCCGGCGCCCTGACCGCGGAGGTCGATCCTCGGGCGCCCCGTCCGGAGGGCTCCGTCGACTGGCTGGAGGCCGAGGCGGCGCCCCTGGTCGACGCCGACCCCGACGAGACCGTCGAGAACGTCATGACGACGCGGATCGTCCACGCCGCTCCCGATGCGACCGTCGGCGCGATCGCCCGCCTGATGGGTCGGGAGAAGGTCCATCGCGTCCTGATCACCGAGGGGAAGACGCTGCGCGGTATCGTGTCCGCCACCGATCTCCTCGATTGCCTCGTGAAGTACGAGAAGGCGCTCGAGTCCTGAGCGACCGCCCCTGGAGCAGACCCATGGCCGACGTCATCGTCCTGACGACCGATTTCTCCGAGGAGGCGGCCCGCGCGTACGGTCCGACTCTCGACCTCGCCAAGCGACTCGGCGCGAAGGTCGAGTTCGTGCACGTGGTCCCCGACCTGGTCGCGATCCCGTACGGATCCCTCCTGGCGCCGCCCCAGCACGAGCCCGACCTCGCCGCGAAGGTGAAGGCCGCGAAGCAGGAGCTCGACAAGGTCACGAGCTCGCTCGACTCCGACGTCGAGGTCTCCACCGCGGTCCTGACCGGGGAGTACCCGGAGAAGGTCCTCGCGGACCACGCCCAGGAGGTCGGTGCGAAGTGGATCGCCATGGCCTCGCACGGCCGATCGGGCCTCCGGCGCATCGTGCTCGGGAGCTTCGCCGAGGCGGTCCTGCGCCACTCCACCACGCCGATCGCGATCTACCCCCCGCCCGAGCATTGAGGGAGACGTGCGACACCTCGTCCTGACCATCGACTTCTCCGAGAACTCGCTGGCCGCCGTCGGACCGACGGAGGAGCGCGCGCGAGCTCTCGGCGCCAGGGTGACGTTGA
>JBICIB010000396.1:0-4914 GCA_043101415.1 Planctomycetota bacterium JB042
CGGGAGAGATCCGGATCGGCGGCCGGGCGGCCGGACCGACCGGGCCGGCGGGGCGACGCGCGCTCGGCCTGGCGATCGTCCCGGAGGACCGGCGCACCGAAGGGCTCGCCCTCGACCTCTCGCTCGCCGAGAACCTCCTCCTCGACGCCGGCGCGCTCGGCGGACCGGCGTGGGGGACGCGCGCGCCCGGGGCGCTCCGGCGGGCGGCGGCGCCGCGCCTCGAGCGGTTCGGCGTGACGGCCGACCCGGGGACGAGGGCGGGGGCGCTGTCGGGCGGGAACCAGCAGCGCGTCGTCCTCGCGCGCGAGCTCCGCGTGCCTCCGACGGCGCTCCTCCTGGTCAACCCGACCCGCGGCCTCGACCTGAGGGCGGCGGCGTTCGTGCGCGACGAGGTGAGGCGGCTGCGGGACGCCGGGGCCGGCGTGCTTCTCGTCTCGACCGATCTCGACGAGGTCGTCGAGCTCGCCGATCGGGTGGTCGTCCTGTCGCGCGGCCGGCTCGCCGGGCCGTTCGCGAAGGGGACGCAGCGGGCGGAGCTCGGGCGGGCGATGGCCGGCGGTGCGCCGTGAGGTCGTTCGTCGCGCCGCTCCTCGCCTCGCTCGCGGCGCTGGTCGTCGGCGGCGTCGCGCTCGTCGCGGCCGGCGTCGACCCCGCGGCGGCGTTCCGGTCGTTCGCGCGGGGGGCGTTCGCGACGCGGCACGGGATGGGCGAGTCGTTGGTGACCGCGACGCCGCTCCTCCTAAGCGGGCTCTCGGTCGCGCTCTCGTTCCGGGCCGGATTGTTCAACATCGGCGCCGAGGGGCAGCTCCTCGCCGGCATGCTCTGCGCCACCGCGATCGGGACCGCGGAGTCCCCGGCGGCGCTCCTCGCGCTCCCGGCGTCGGCGCTCGGGGGCGCGGCGGTCGGCCTGCTCGCCGCGTGGCTGACGCTCCGGCGCGGCGTCCCGGAGGTGCTGGCCACGCTCCTGCTGAACTTCGTCCTCCTGCACGCGGTCGGAGTCGCGGTGCACGGGTTCCTCCAGGAGGCCGCGCGGACCTACCCTCAGTCCGACCCCATCGCCCTCGCCGCCCGGCTGCCGCGGTGGCTCGACGGCACGCGCGTCCACGTCGGCGTCCTCGTCGCCCTCGCCGCCGCCGTCCTCTTGCACCATCTCGCCGAACGGAGCGTCATCGGCCTCCGGTGGCGCGCCGCGGGCGCCGCGCCGGCGGCGGCGCGGCTGGCCGGTTTCCCGGTGCGGCGCGATCTCCTGGCGGCGTTCGTCCTCTCCGGCCTGCTCGCCGGCCTCGCCGGGGGGATCGAGGTGACCGGCGTCACCGGGAGGCTGTACGAGAGTCCGTCGGGCGGGGTCGGCTACGCCGCCATCGCGGTGGCCCTCCTCGGGCGGCTGCGGCCGGCGTCGATCGTCCTGGCGGCGCTCCTGTTCGGCGCGCTCGACGCGGGGTGCGCCGCCATGGAGCGGGACGTCGGCGTGTCGCACGGCCTCGGACGGGCGCTGGAAGGGGTGGCGATCGCCGTCTTCCTCGCGCTCGAGGCGGGGCCGATCCGGGAGCGTCTCCGCCGGCGGTCCGCGGGCGCGGAGGCGACGTGAGCGCCGACCTCGCCACCGCCTTCCTGCTCGCGGCCTGGGCCACGGCGACCCCGCTCCTCCTCGCCGCGCTGGGAGAGCTGGTCTCCGAGCGCGCGGGGGTCCTGAACATCGGCCTCGAGGGGCTGATGCTCGTCGGCGCGTTCGCGGCGTTCGCGGTCACCGTCGCGACCGGGTCGCCGCTCCTCGGCGCGCTCGCCGCGGTCGCGGTCGGCGGGCTGGCGGCGCTCCCGTTCGGTTGGCTGGTGGTGCGGCTCGGGGTCGACGCCGTCGTGGCGGGGACGGCGTGGAACCTCCTCTGTCTCGGCGCGACCGCGGTCGGGCTCGACCTGCTGCAGGGGGACTCCGGGAGCGCGCGCCTGGTCGAGCCGCTGCCGCGCTTCCTCCTGCCGACCCTCGCGCTCCTCCTCGTCCCGGCCGTCGCGCTCTTCCTCGGTCGGACGCGCCCGGGTCTCGTGGTCCGCGCCTGCGGCGAGGACCCGGCCGCGGCGCGCGCGGTCGGCGTCGACGTGTCTCGAGCGCGGATCGCGGCCGTGCTGTTCGGCGGCGCGATGGCGGCGGCCGTGGGAGCGCACCTCGCGCTCTTCGAGTCGCGCACGTTCGTCGAGGAGATGACGGCGGGGCGCGGGTTCGTCGCGCTCGCCGTCGTCGTCTGCGGCCGGTGGTCGCCGGCCGGGGTGCTCGTCGCGGCGCTCTCGTTCGGCGCGATCACCGCGCTGCAGTTCCAGTTCCAGGCGCGCGGGGCGACCGTGCCGTACCACGTCTTCCTCGCCCTCCCGTACCTGGCGACGCTCGTCGTCCTCGCCGGGATGGCCGGCCGCGCGCGGGCGCCGGCGGCGCTCGGAAAGTGAGCGCTCCCGATCGCCCGAGCGCTTCCGCACGACTCGGCACGGGCGGCCCGGCGCGCGGGCGACGTCGCGAGCGCGTCTCGGGCGATGGCGCAAGTGGTTGTTCAAATAGGTATTTGCGACCGTCGATCCGGCTCTCGATCGGGGGGCGTCCGACCGATCGCCGGCACGGTCGGCCGGTTGCTGATTCTCCTCGCGATCGCGACGGCGCGGCTCTCCCGCCTCGGTCGACGCGTTCCGAGAACGAGACCCCGAGACCTCATGAAGACCCCGATCCCCGTCGCCCTGCTCCTGATCACACCGCTCCTCACGGGCGCGGCGTCCGGTCACGGCGGGATGTATCGCGGTCCGTCCCCCTCGATCCCGCCCTCGGGCGGCCCGATCCCGCCGGGCTCCGGAGGCCCGGGGCAGGTCGGGCCGGGCTCGGGCGGCGGCGGCGGGGCCCCGGTCACCGGGCCGGCCGCGGGGTACGGCGGCGTCCGGAAGCGGGTGGTCCCGTCGTACACCGACTGGGCGACCTGGTGGCGGATGAACAAGCATCCGTACCTGAACCTGCGGGCGCGGCTCGGTTCGCTGCACGGCGTGACCGGGATCGGTCGCGACGGCGTCCGCCTGGACGACGCCGCCGCCGAGTCGCCTCGGCCGAGCTTCGAGGAGATCGAGGAGACCGTCCTCCCGGTCCTGCGCCGGCTCCTCCGCGAGGACGACGCGGACATCGTCGACTCGGCGGTCCTCGCCCTGGCCCGCGTCACGCCCCCGGACCGGGCGGACGTCGTGCGGGACGACATCGTGCGGACCCTCGCCAGCGACCACCGTTCGGTCCGGCAGTCGGCGATCCTCGCGCTCGGGGTGCTCGGCAGCCCGGACGCGGCGCCGCTCCTCCTCGACATCCTCCACGACCGGCCGGCGGGGCGCGAGGCGCTCGGCCTCCGCCAGGAGGTCGACGAGGTCCTCCGCGCGTTCGCGGCGATCGCGCTCGGCTACCTCTCGGCTCCCGACGCGTTCTAGTCCGTGCGCGGCCTGGCCGACGAGGCGGACGACTCGGACGTCGACCTCCGCGCCGGTTCGATCCTGGCCCTCGGGCTGTTCGGCAGCGACCAGTACGACATCGTCCCGTTCCTGCTCGACGGCCTGGACGACAAGCGGATGCCGGAGCTGGTCCAGGCGCAGATCCCGATCGCGGTCGCGCGCCTCGGCGACGCCGCGCGTCCGCTCGTCGCCGAGCTGCTGAAGCTCGCCACCGCGCGCCGGACCCGCAACATGGTCCGTCAGTCGTGCGTCGTCGCGCTCGGCCGGCTCGCGGCCCCCGAGGACGCGGAGGTCGTCGACGGCCTGCTCGACCTGGCGGAGAAGGCGAACGACGAGCCGACCCGGAACTTCGCGTTCATCGCGCTCGGCGAGATCGGCGCCCGCGCCGCCGCCGACGGCCGGCACGAGAAGCTGCTCCGCGAGATCACGCGGACGACGCTCACGAACCTCGTGCGGCCGAAGAAGCGCTCGAACCTCCCGTGGGCCGCGACCGCCTGCGCGCTCGTCGCCCGCGCCCTCCCGGCCGACCACGAGCTGCGCGAGACGCTCACGAAGCGCCTGTTCAAGACGTGGGAGAAGACGAACAACCCCGACCGGCGCGCGGCGCTCGCGATCGGGCTCGGCCTCGCCGGGTCGGTCGAGCACGGCGACGCGCTGCTGTCCGAGCTGAAGCGGTCGGGGAACCGCGACGAGAACGGCGTGCTCGCCGAGGCGCTCGGCCTGATGCGCCACGAGGCGTCGCGGCCGGTCCTGAAGGAGCTGCTCGACGGCGAGCGCGACGTCGACTACCGCATCCAGCTCGCGACCGGCCTCGGCCTGATGGGGGACGTCGAGGTGAGCCGCCTCCTGACGGACGAGCTCGCCGACTCGAAGTCGCTCGGCGACACCGCGGCGATCGCGAAGGCGCTCGGGAACGTCGGCGACCGCTCGGCGATCCTCCCGCTCCTGAAGCTCGCGCAGACCCGGGACCGTCCCGGCCTCGCCCGCGGCTTCGCCTGCGTCGCCCTCGGCCTGATCGGCGAGAAGACGCCGCTCCCCTGGAACGCGCGCGTGACGACCGGCAGCAACTACCTGGCGGCCTTCTACGCGCAGTCGGAGATCATGGACATCCTCTAGGAGATCCCCGAAGCGACACGAAACGAAACGGTGCTCCGAGCCCGGAGCGGATTCTTCAGGTCTGTGTTGGTGCCTGTCCTCAATCGGTGGGGCTGAGGGCAGGAATTCACCTGAAGAATCCGTTCCGGGCTCGGGCATTGCACTGCGCGTGGAGCGGGGGGGCACTGCGCGTGGTGCGATGGACCGCTGCGCGGGGCGGGGGGCACTTCGCGTGGAGCGTCGGGCCGCTGCGCGGGGCGTGCCGCTGCGCGCGGGGCGGTCGCGGCGCTGCGCTGGGCTCTTGTCGCTGCGCGGGCCGGTGACACCGCTGCGCGGGGCGGGGGGCAGATCGGAAGA
>JBICIB010000397.1:0-7621 GCA_043101415.1 Planctomycetota bacterium JB042
CGACGCTCTTCCGATCTCCGCAGCCCGCTCGGATCGTCCGTTCACGGCTCGCGTGTTCAGCCACGCGCTCGACGCGTACCTGATCGGCTCGATGGGCGACGCGTCCCGCAAGGGCTGGACCGATCACCCGCTCTTCTGGAGGGCGTTGGCCCCGGGGCTGTACCGCGTCGAGGTTCGCTCGGCCGTTCACCAAGTCGTGCGCCGAGAGGTCGAAGTCGTCGCAGGGCGAACGAGCGAGGTCGGCGTCATTCTCGAGGAAGGCGTGCCGGTCACCGTCGCAGCGGCGGCGCGTTCTCCGGAAGAGGAACTCACGGTCCGTGTGTCCCGCACCGCGACGGACGAAGAGGTCGACGTCGTGGTCCTTCCGCCGGGAGAGGGTCTTCGGCGGATCGACGTCGCAGTCCCTCCGGAAGAGCTTCGATTCTCGCTGTCGCGACGAGGGAATCCGGACAGCGAACTCGTCGCGAGGCCTGTCGCCGGAGAGACCCTCGAGTTTCCGTGACCCTGCGCGACGGCGATTGCCCTTGGAGCAGGTCGAGTCACGGCGCCAGCCGCAAGGTCCGCTTCGTCAACGGTCCTCGCCGTCGAACGACAACCGAGTCCGCGTCTCCTCCGGGGTACGCTCGACGTAGTTCCGGGGGAGCCTCGAGCCTGGCCGGCGTCACGCCCGCCCTCAGAGCGACGCGACGTACTCCGCGAAGCGCCGGTCGAACTCCTGCCAGTCGACGTCCTCGAAGGCGCGTTCGGTCGCTGCGGCGCCGGACACGCCCTCGGCGAGGAGGTCGAAGAGCGCGTCGAACCGCTTCTTCTCGCCGGGTGCGTGTCGGAGGAAGTGCACGAGCGCCCACGCCTGGGCGTAGTGGAGGCTCGCCCGGCCGTAGAACGTCTTCGGGTCCTGGAACAGGAAGTCCCTCGCCGGAACGAGCCTCGGCTCCTCGCGCAGCTTCGCGAGGTTCGCCTCGTGGATCTGTCCCGACTTGAACGACGAACCCTCCACGCCCCCGATCTCGTAGTACTCGGCCAGTCCCTCGTTGAACCAGCGCGGCGCGTCGTCGGCGATCCGGTCGAGGTACTGGTGGAACCCCTCGTGCCGGACCGTACGCATCATCCCCTCGCGGTCGCGCTGGTTCCAGATGAAGAGCTGCTTGAGGCTCGGCGAGTAGACGCCCGCCGTGTGGAACGGCGGGAGTCCTCCGAGCACGCGCTGGACGTAGACCTCGTAGCCGGCCTGCCCCGCGAACAGGTAGACCGTGAACCTCCGACGTTCGAGGCCGGGGACGCGTCGCAACCGGTTCGAGTACGCGGCATACGCCTGCTCCAGCATGAGCGCGGCATCCCGACACGTGGCGACATCGATGTTCGAGTGCACGTGGTAGTTCCTCGACTCGTGCTCGAACGACTTCCCCCAGCGGGGGCCGCGGATCGCGAGCGAGAGGGCCCGCCCGAGCGTCTCGAGGTCCTCGTTCTCGACCCCGCGAGCGGCGGCGTCGACGACCACGTCGTGCGCCTCGTTCAGCCGCCCGTCGCGATAGAGATGCCGCGCGAGGATCCACGCCAGCTCGGCCCGGCCGGGGTGCTCGTCGAGCAGCGCCCGAAGCGCCGGCTCGGCGTCCGCCGCCGTCTCCGGTGATCGCGCCAGCAGGACGCGCAGCCGGAGCTCGTCGTTCGGAAGGAACCCGGCCGCGAGGCGTTCGACGATCGCGCATTGCTCGAGCGCCGCGTCCCACTCGCCGCGCGCGAACCGGACCTGCGCGCGGAGGAACGCGATCGCCGCCGGATCCTCGGCCAAGTGCTCCTCGAGCACCGCGAGCGCCAGCGCGAACCGCTTCTTCCCGACGTGCCCGAGCACCTCGTCCTCGACCGCCGACAGCTTCGCGCTCGCGTCGCCCGGGAGGCCGGGCCACGTCTCCACCTCGACCGTCCCCTTCGCGATCCCGTCGCCCTCGAGCAGCCACCTCGGCGCTCGCGTCGACGGGTCGTACGACTTCTCCCACTGGAGGAACGCCTTCTGCGCCGCACGGTCCTCCAGGCCCTGCACCCAGGCCGTCTGCGCGTCGCCGGAGATCTCGATCTCGGCGAATGCCGCGCCGGCGCTCGCCATCGACGCCGCGAGCCTCCCGCCGCCGCCTCCGCCACCGCGTCCGCCGATGTGCTGCAGCGCGAGCGTGCCGAAGACGTCCTTCGACTTCGGCCCCGAGAGGAAGGTGCGGCCGTTGTACGCCGCCGAGATCCTCGTCCTGCCGACCGACACGCGGAGCGCGAACTTCTCGCCGGACCGGCACGGCGTCGCGTCCTTGCTGTCGAGGACCTTCGTCTCGTCGTCGCGCTGCCGGGCGAGGATCGCCTTCGTGTGGTAGACCATCGTCCCGAGCGTCTTCCGCTCCAGCCCGAAGCCGGCGAGGAAGAACTCGTCGTTCTGGAACCCGCAGAGGATCGTCGGCGCGTTCCGGCGGCTCATGGACGTCGACGGGTACGCGTCGCCGCGGACCTCGATCTTGTACGGCCCGTCGAAGAGCAGCGGGTGGACCAGCATCCCCTTCGCCGATTGGAAGTCCCCCATCGTCTCCGGGGTGTAGAGGAGCTCGATCTCGCCGCGACGCCGGTCGTACGAGACGAGCTTCCCCGAGATGAGGTCGCCGATCTCCGGCACGTCGACCTCGACCCGGAACGAGCACCGCTTCAGGTCCTCGAGGATCCGATCCCGGGACGAGATCACGTAGGGCTGTCGCTCGTGCTCTCGCAGGAGCTCCTCGAGCTTGTCGAACGCGGGGCGCCACCTCCCGTTCGTCATCAGCCTCTCGATGACCACGAGCTGCCGCTCGAACGCGGCCGCGTCGCGCGCTTTCGCCGACGATCCCATCCACGTGGACAACGCCAGCGCGACGATCATGCAAGCATGTCGCATCCCTCTTCTCCCTCGCTCCCCGGCCAGGAGCGCCCCCGAGCATAGCAGAGCGACCCTCCCCGGCGCCGTGCGGCCGGCGCGGCGCGTCCCCTCGCGTTCGAGACGCGGCGGAACGGGGGAGGAGCGCCCGCCTCCCCTCCGCCGCGCCCCGTCAGTCGATCAGGTCGTCGGTCTTCACCTTGCCGAGGAAGACGCCGGCGGCGCCGGAGATCTGCAGCGTCCCCTTCGCCTTCTCCGCCTCGTGGACGCCGTCGTCGACGTCGCCGTCGAGGGTCAGGCCGAGCGAGGCGACGCCGACCTGGAGCGCCCGCGGCGACACCTGGACGCCGTGCAGCGTTCGCTTCTCGCCGTCGTCGTCCTCCTCGGGGATCTCGAACCCTCGGACGACGACGGCGCGGGTGCCGAGCAGCTCGGTGAGCTCCTCCTCGGGGTCGAGCCAGAGCATCGCGGTCCCGCTGCCGGCGAGGATCGAGAGCGTCCCCTCCTCCTTGATCTTCTCGTCCTCGCCGTTCGCGAGGCGGACCTTCCCCTTGATCTTCGCCTCGAACCGGTACGGAGCGAACCGGACGCCGTACGGGTAGTCGAGCCCGTCCTGGTCGGCGACGAAGTCGACGAGCGTCCCGTCCGGGGAGAAGCGGAAGACGCGATCCTGGATGTAGTCGGGGACGTAGAGGAGGCCGTCGGGACCGAAGGTGACGTCGTGCGCCCAGTTCACTCCCGAGCCGACGCCGATCTCCGCCAACAGGTTCCCCTCGCCGTCGAACCGGAGGAGCGGCGCGGCGGCGGTGTTCACGGTGATCGCCTGCGCGACCCAGAGCGTCCCGTCCGGCGCGAACTCCAGGCCGACCGGCGCGATCAGCTCGGGCGCGGTGATCGCGCCGGCGACGCGTCCGGACGGGTCGACGATCGTGATCTCGGGGCCGGTCGGCGAGGCGAGGTACAGCAGGCCGTCCGGGCCGAACGCCAGGTCGCGGCCGAGGCCGCCGACGCCGAACGGCGTCTCCCCGACCTTCGCGCCGGTCTCGTCGAACTCGCGGATCCAGTACGTGTCGGCGAGGAAGAGGTGGCCGTTCGGTCCGATCGCGCCCCGCTCGACCTGGCTCGATTCCTCGATCGTGAACAGCGTCTGGAACTCGGCGTCCTTGACCACCGTCCTCTTCTCGTAGATCAGGTGGATCCGGCCGTCGGCGCCGATCACGAGGTCCTGGAAGCCGTTCGCGTCCTTGGCGTCGAGGCGGGTCAGCAAGGTGCCGTCGCGGTCGAACACGACCACCTCCCGCGTCGCGCCGGAGACGATCGTCATCGCCCCGGGCGGGAACACCGGGTCGGCGACCCCCGCGCGAGGAAGGGTGAGGAGGACGGCGGCGACGGCGAGGGAAGGGGCGAGCGGCTTCACGGCGGATCTCCGGGGAGGACGGGCGTTCGTTCCGGACCCGGGCGGAATGCGGCGTCGCCGGCGACACGGAATCCGAGAATCTCGGAGGTTTCCGCTCCACGGACCCCGTCCGCCGAGGGCCCGAGGATGCTCGAGCACGAGTGCCGAATCTCACCGTCCTCTCATCCAGCGCGGTCTAGAGACCTCTCGACCCACCGGTTTCGACAACCTCCGACCCGAAGGACGTGAAGACATGGAGTTCGAGAAGACGTCGAGGATCCTGGCCGCCTGGGCGGCGCTGGCGGGCGCGGGTGAGGCGCAGGAAGGCCCTTTCCACCCGCTCCCCGAGACGCGAGAGATCGACGGGAGCGGCAACAACCTGCTCCACGTCGAATGGGGGCGCGCGCCGACGGAGCTGCGGCGGATCACGTCCGTCGCGTACGCCGACGGCGTGGGGGCCCCGGCCGGCGTGGGCCTCCGCACGGTCCGGGACGTGAGCAACGCCGTGGTGACCCAGCCGACCTCGATCCCGAATCGCGCCGGCGCTTCGGACTACCTCTGGCAGTGGGGGCAGTTCCTCGATCACGACATCACCGAGACGCCCATCCTCGATCCCCCGGAGGCGTTCGACATCCGCGTGCCCGTGGGGGACCCTTGGTTCGACCCGCTCGGAACCGGGACGGCGTCGATCCCTCTGAGCCGGTCGTACTACGAGCTCGCCCGCGGCGTCCGGCAGCAGGTGAACGAACTCACGGCGTACATCGATGCCTCGAACGTGTACGGCTCGGACCCGGTGAGGGCGGCGGCCCTCCGGACGCTCGACGGCACGGGGCGGCTGAAGACGAGCGCCGGCGACCTGCTGCCGTACAACGTGGCGGGGCTGCCGAACGCGCCGTCGACCGATCCGGCGTTCTTCCTCGCCGGGGACCTCCGCTCGAACGAGCAGGTCGGTCTGACGGCGATGCACACGCTGTGGGTGCGGGAGCACAACCGGTTGGCCGACCTGATCGCGGCCTCGAGCGGCGCGGGAGCGCACGGCGGACCGGGCGGTCACCCGGCGAATCGGAGGAAAGGGCACGGCGCGAAGCTCGACGGAGAGGAGATCTACCAGCTCGCGCGGGCGATCGTCGGCGCCGAGATGCAGGCGATCACCTACGGCGAGTTCCTGCCGCTGCTCCTGGGGCCGACCGCGCTCGCACCGTACCAGGGGTACCGAGCGGACGTCGACGCGGGGATCGCGAACGTCTTCGCCACGGCGGGGTATCGGCTCGGGCACAGCATGCTCTCGCCCGTCCTGCGGAGGCTCGGGCCCGACCTCGAGACGATCGCGGCCGGCGACCTCTCCCTCGCCGCGGCGTTCTTCGCGCCGTCGGAGATCGAGGATCACGGGATCGAGCCGTACCTGCGTGGGCTCGCGCACCAGCGGGCGCAGGAGATCGACCGGCACATCGTCGACCCCCTCAGGAACTTCCTGTTCGGCCCTCCCGGGGCGGGCGGCTTCGACCTCGCGTCGTTGAACCTGCAGCGGGCTCGGGATCACGGCCTGCCGAGCCTGAACCAGGTCCGGCTCGACCTCGGACTGCCTCCCCACGAGCGGTTCGAGGAGCTGAGCTCGGATCCGGCGACGCGCGCGGCACTCGCCTCCGTCTACGGTGACGTCGACGCCGTCGAGATCTGGGTCGGCGGGCTCGCCGAGGACCACGTCCCCGGAGCGATGGTCGGGTCGACGTTCCACGCGATCCTGACCCGGCAGTTCGAGGCGCTGCGGGACGGGGATCGGTTCTGGTATCCGAACCACCTTCCGCCGGGGTTGGTGGCATGGGTCGAGAGTCAGACCCTGGCCGACGTGATCCGGCGGAACACGGACATCGGCATCGAGATTCCCGACGACGTGTTCCGCGCTCCCTGAGCCGGAGCCTCACCCAGGAACTCGTCGGAGCGGGGCGCTCGGGAATCGGGGACGCGCGGACGAAGCGCGCTCCCGCCTCGGGCGCCCCGTTTTTCTCGAAACCGCGCGCCCTCCTCCCGACGCCCACGGGTCTCGAAGTCCCCGAGTCAGGAGAAGAGTGATGCGTCTTCGTTCGAGTCTGTTGTCGGTCGCGGCCCTCGTCGGTCTCGCCGGCGCGGCGGGCGCCCACCCGGTGCCGCCGGTGGTGACCCAGCTCAACTTCCCCAGCGGTCTGCCGTGGGACGCGCTGCGGCCGCAGTCGACGGGGAACCCGTTCGGCTACGACGCCTCGATCCTCCCCGGCGCCTGGCCGGTCTCGCTCTCGATCGGCGACATCGACAACGACGGGCGGAAGGACTACCTCCTGGTGATGGAGCAGCGGCTCCTCCTCGCCGTCGGCATGAACGTGAACCCGCAGGGGGTGCCGACGTCGCCGTACCTGATCTGGGCCTGGTGGGACCCGAACGGCGCGTACTTCAAGCACGACTGGAGCACGGACGGGGCGTGCATCCACGACTTCGACGGCGACGGGATCAACGAGGTCGCCGCGGTCGTCGGCAAGGACCCGTCGGCGCCCGGACCGCTGGCGAACTCGTTCCGGTTCGTCCTGCTCGGCGGCGCGCTCCACCCGGACCCGGCGTTCGGGAACCTGCCGCGGCCGTCGATCCTGGCGAGCGAGTACGTCGACGCGGTCGTCCCCGGATGGACCGGCGTGATGCTCGGCACGCAGGGGAAGAACCCGCACGTGCAGGCGTTCGACGACGACCCGTCGAGCGACGCGGCGCGCGAGATCTTCGTCCACGACACCGGGAGCGGGATGTTCATGATCGTGCGGTACGTCCCCGGCTCGCCGGGTTCGTTCGTCGTGCTGCAGACGCAGGGGTACCAGGGGCAGTCCGGGCACGCGCCGCAGCCGTTCGACCTCGACGGGGACGGGTACGACGAGCTCGCGATGGACGGGTTCAAGGACTTCCACCCGGTCTGCTCGTTCGACCTCGGGTCGCTCGGGGTCTTCGCGAGCTGCTCCACGCAGTACAACCACGCCGACATGATGCAGCCGCTCGACCGGGACCAGGACGGGACGCCCGAGCTGCTCGTGGCGCACGACTGCTACGACTTCTACATCCAGGCGAGCCCGACCCTCTGCACGCCGGTCGTGCCGACGCTGAACACGAACCCGATCGCCCAGCACGGCCAGGACCTCTGCGTCGGGCGGTTCCTGCCGGGGCCGGACCAGTTCGGCTACGACGGGCGGATGTACGTCGCGACGCCGAAGGGGTGCCCGATCTGGAACGGCGGGAGCTGGGGGAGCTACCCGATGAACGGGAACGGCGACCGGATCGCCGCGAACAAGCAGAACGCCGGCTCGGTCCCGACCGGCCCGAACGGCTGG
>JBICIB010000398.1:0-6514 GCA_043101415.1 Planctomycetota bacterium JB042
GTGACGCTCGGCGTGGACCAGCGCGATCCTCACCGCCACGCCCTCCACCGGAACCGGCAACAGACCGCGTCGACGAGCGCGGGGACGACGACGCTCGGCCGCGCGCCCGACGCCGCCTCGTACCGGCGCGGCCGGTGCCGCACCGGCGCCTCGGCGAAGCGGAGGCCCGCCCGGTCGGCGCGGATCAGGAGCTCGGCGAGGAAGAACGCGGAGTCGGAGCGGCAGTCGAGGGTCGGCAGGCGCTCGCGCCGGAGCAGCTTGAAGGCGCAGTTGACGTCGCGGACCGGGAGCCGGAACAGGATCCGGAGGAGACGGTTGTAGAGCGCCGCGTTCAGCCGGCGGTGGGCGGGATCGGCGCGCTCCGCCCGGACGCC
This sequence comes from Planctomycetota bacterium JB042, assembly GCA_043101415.1. GTDB lineage: Bacteria > Planctomycetota > B15-G4 > B15-G4 > JADJEK01 > JAUIEL01. The sequence continues at coordinate 375 of JBICIB010000398.1, forward strand.
GGCCACGACGTCCGCGATCGCGGCGAGCGGGACGAGACGGTCGAGGTCGGCGGCGTCGAACTGGCCGTCGCCGTCGACGTAGAGGATCCACTCGTGGCGGGCTGCGACGAGTCCGTGCCGCGTCGCCGCGGCCACCCCACGGTTCTCCGGGTGATGGAGGGCGCGGACCGCCGGTTCGGACCGGGCGAGCCCGTCGATCACGTCGCCGGTGCCGTCGACGCTCCCGTCGTCGACGACGATCACCTCGTGCGCCCGCGGCGCGACCCGGCGGGCGGCGCCGAGGAGGTCGCGGACGACGGCCTCGATGTTCCGGGCCTCGTTGTACGCGGGGACGACGCAGGAGAGCGACTCGATCACGCCGCCTCCCCTCCGCGGAGGACGCTCCGCGTCCCCGCCGCGAGCAGGACGAGCAACGTGATCGCGGTCCCCGCCGCCCCGAGACGCAGCAGGGGCGGACGGAAGGTGAACCGCACGGTCCGCGCCCCCGGCCGGAGCGGGACCGCGGTCACGAGTCCGTCCGCCCGCCGCAGCGGCGCCTCGACCCCGTCGACGGACGCGCGCCAACCCGGATGCAGGGTCAGGACGTCGGACAGCAACAGCTGCGCGCCGCCGGCCGCGAGCCCCCGGAGATCGATCGAGAGGGACGCGGGGCCGAACCGGAGCCGCTCGGGTTCGATCGGCTCGATCGGGGCCCCGGGGCCCGGACCGGGTCGCCCCGCGCGGAGACGGGCCGCCACGCGCGCGGCCGGGAGCACCGCGCGCGCTCGACGGTCGAGACCCGGGGCGTCCGGATCGTCCGCGGCCCGTTCGATCAACACGGTCCGGCGGAGGTCGTGTTCCGGGCGGGCGAGGAGGGCTCGGACCGCACGCTCCCTCGCCTCCGGCGCCCCGACGACCACGACCGGGTCGCGGACGAGCGCCGCCCGGGGCCGGGCTCGCCGGCGCTCGTACCAGGTCGGGCGGACGAACGGGTCGAGCTGCGGGCTCGCGTCGAACCGGGCCCGGTACGCCTCGTACGTCGGGTCGGCCCGCGACGCCCCGTCGTCGAGCGCCCGACGGCCGGTCGAGGTGGTCCGCCCGGCCGCCCAGACCCGCCCGTCCGCGTCGACGGCGACGTCGCGGAGGCTGTCGACGCCCTCCCCGCCGACGTAGCCCGAGCGGCGGACCGACCCGACGTCGGCCGCCACCTCGCAGAGGAAGCCGTCCCAGCGGCCTCCCGCGAACGTCCCGTCCCAGGGGTCGACGCACGGGAACGTCCGCTCGTCCGACGCCGTCACGCCCGCGATCCAGACGTCCCCCTCCTGGTCGAGGGCGAGCGCGTACGCGACGTCGATTCCCGCCCCGCCGACGTATCCGAGCGCGAGGACCGACCCGCCGTCCGACGCGATCCGGCCGACGAACGCGTCCGCGGCTCCGTTGAAGGTCGGATCGAGGCCGCCCCGCACGGGGAACGACCGCTCGTCCGACTTCGTGTCCCCGCAGACGACGATCGTCCCGTCGGCCGCGATCGCCACCCCCTGTCCGTAGTCTCCGTCCGCGCCGCCGAGCGGACCGAGGAAGTCGATCGCGCGACCGTCGGCGGTCAGCCGGAAGAGGAGCACGTCCTCGACGCCTCGATACGCCGCGGCCGGCCCGCCGCGCCGGGGGAGGGTCGCGTCGTCCGACCGCGTGGAGCCGATGACGACCGGACGTCCCCGCGCGTCGACGGCGATCCCCTGCGCGAAGTCCCCCGCCGCCCCGCCGACGACCGCGGTCCAGAGGAGCCGTCCGTCCCGGTCGAGCTTCGCGACCATCACGTCGAAGTCGAGGGGGGGCATCGCGCCGACCGCCCCCGGCGCGAGCGGCGGACGAGGGGCGTACGAAGCGCTGCTCCCCGCGAGGTGGACCGCCCCGCCGCCGTCGATCACGATCGCCTTCCACTGGTCGTCCAGCGCCCCCCCGAACGCGTCCGCCGGGGCCCGGAGGAGGAAGCGAAGCGAGCGTCGGACGTCCCCCTCGACGAACAGCTCGGCCGCCGCTTCGCCCGACGGCGGGCGCGCCCCGAGCCGCGCCGGCGAGGCCGGATCGAGCGCCTCCAGTTCGACCGGACCGAGCGGCGTCTCCACGACGGCCCCCTGCTCGCGCGTCCGGAGCGTCCCGCCGCGGACCCGGAGCCGGACCGGCGCGAGGTCCGCTCCGTCCCGGGGGAGCAGCTCGAACTCGACCCCTTCCACCGTCGAACGGAGCGCGACGTCGACGCCCGGCCAGAGGCCCGTGATCGCGAGCCGACCCCAGGTTCGACGCTCCCCGCCGTCGACCCCGCCCGGACCGACCAGACGATGGAGCGGCGGACCGACCGGACCGACGCCGCGCACGACCGGGTCCGACGCCCCGCCGACCGGCTCCAGGGTCACGAAGCAGCGGCGGACCGCGCCGTTCCCCGCCCGCGCGGTCCGCTCGACGGAGATGCGCCCCGGTTCGACGACGACCGACAGGCCGCTCCCCCGCCGGAGGTGGCGCGCCCCCTCCTCCGGGTCGCCGTCGCTCACGAACGGCGGCGGCGACGCGGTCCACGGTCGGTCGTCGACGAGGAGGAACGGGTCGCTCCCGCCTCCGTCCGACTCCTTCCGCCCGACGACCCAGGTCCGGCCGTCCGGCCCGATCGCCAGGTCGAACGCCCGTTCGTCGCCCGGCGCGGGCGCCACCCGGGTCGTGATCTCCGGCTTCTCCGAGGAGGTCACCGCCGCGACGTACACGTCCCGCGCCCCCCGCCGCGCGCCGACGACGGGGCCGGGACCGAGGGTGTCGAACGCGGACGCGACCGCGCCGGCGACGGACGGCTCGCCGCCGCGGACGACGATCCCGTACGCGTCGTCCACGCCGTCCCCGCCGAACGGGAACGAGCGGAGCCGCTCGTCCTCGACGCACGCGACCAGCGCGTCGACCCCGGGATCGATGGTCCGCCGCAGCGGCCGCACGAAGGCGCCCGCGAACCTCCCGTACGCCCCGACGTGACGCGTGGCGAGGAGGTCGAGGACCCGTCCGTGCGTCCGCTCGAGCCGCGCCGCGTTCCGCCGCCGGAACGGCAGCCACTCCGCGTACCGCGCGTTCTCGCTCCCGTCCCCGCCGAGGAGACCGGTCGTCGAGTCGAGGCCCCGGGCGACCCAGAGCGCCTGATCGTTCGGACGCGGGAGGTGGAACCGCGTCGCCGCCCCGTCGTCGATCGCGTCGAACGAGGGCGCCGCCATCGCGGTCCGCTCCGCCGCGGACGCCACCTCTCGTTCCTCGAACCGCACCCCCGGGAGTCGGGCGACGTCGAACAGGACGAGGAGCGCCGCGATCCCGCCGACCGCCCGACCGACGGCCGGCCGTCCGCGGCCCGCCGCGCGGACGACGCGGTCGACGCCGATCCCGGCGAGCAGGAGGGCGGCGAACCCGGCGGGGTAGAAGAACCGGTACGGCATCCGCATCCGGTCGTACAGCGGCAGCCAGTCGACCAGGACGTCGTGGGCGACGCCGAGCGCGACGACCGTCATCGCCGCGAGCGCCGCCACCGCCCCCCGGCTCGCGCGCCCCGCCGTCCCGCGCCGCGCGAGGGCGAGCACCCCGAGAACGATCCCCACGCCGAGGGAGACGATCCCGACCTTCCCCCCGACCCGCGTCATGACGTACAGCACCGTCCACGCCGGATGCCCCTGGTCGTACGGCGCCATGTCCGCGTAGTTCGAGAAGATCTCCTCCCGCGTCAGCCCGCCCGCCCGGCCGGTGGTGCGGAGCCACGCGAGGGCGGGGAGGAGCTTCACCGCGGCGAGCCCGACGAACACGCCCCCCGCGACCGCCGCCTCCCGCGCCACCACGCCGATCGACGCGCCCCCCCGCGTGAAGAGGTACGGGAGCGCGAACGCGACGAGGAAGCAGCCGAGCCAGTAGAGCGGGAGGGCGCCGCCCGCGTGGAGCTGCAGCGCCAGGACCGCGCCGAGGCCGACCGCGCTCCGCCGGACGTGCCGTCCCTCGAGCAGATCGATGGCGAAGGCGAGCGAGAGCGGCCACCAGGCGAGGGCGTAGCCCCAGAACGGCTGCGCCACGAACAGCGACCCGGGGTAGGTCGCGCCGGTGAACAGCAGGCCGCCGACGAGCCCCCCCGTCCCGCCGACCTCGAGCCGTCGGAGGAGGGACACCATCGTCACCCCGCCGAGGATCGCGTGGAGGACCAGCAGCACGTTCATCCCGAGGAACGGGCCGAGGGCGCGGACCGCGAGGAGGAACGGCGGGTACGACAGCGGCTTCGTCGGGACCGAGTAGAGCGGCGTCCCCCCCTGGAGGTGGAACGACCAGAGCGCGGTCGGCGCGCCGGCCGCCTGCGCCTCCGCGACGTGGAGCGCGTCGACCTGATGGATGTCGGCCCAGTCCCTCCCCGGCCGCGTGGCGTCCGCGTCGAGGAACGCTCCGTACGCCAGGACCACCACCAGCGCGACGAGCGAAGCGGCGGCGCCGGTCGCGAGACCCCCTCGCCTCCGACGCTCCTTCTTCCGCCCGGGCTCCTCCGTTCCGGCGGCGGCCTCCCGCGGACCACCCGTCGCCCTCGATTCCACCGACTCGAACCTCCTTCGGCCGGAGCGGGGCGTCCGGCCCCCGACCAGGGGCACGCCGCGCGGGCGGCGTGACGGGAAAACTCGTCGATCCGTCGAAACGACCGTAAGCGGGCCCGCCCCTCTACGCTTCGATCCCCATGAGCCGCCACCGCCAGGACGACGACCCGCGCGCCGAGGACGACCTCCTCGCCGCCGCGCGCCGCGAGGCGGACGCCTGGGTCGAGGCCGATTCGACGCTCGAGGACGCGGGCGGGGCGGGCGCCGCGCCGGGGACGCCCGAGGTCCCGGGATATCGGATCCTCGGCGAGATCCACCGGGGCGGGCAGGGGGTCGTCTACCGCGCCCTCCAGGAGCGGACCCGGCGGGTCGTGGCGCTCAAGGTCCTCCACGGCGGCCCGCTCGCCGGGCCCCGCGAGCGGGCCCGGTTCGAGCGGGAGGTGCAGCTGCTGGCCCGGCTCGATCACCCGGGGATCGTCACGGTGCACGACACCGGCGAGGCGGCGGGCGGCACGTTCCTGGTGATGGACCACGTCGCCGGCCTCCCGCTCGACCGCTGGGCCGCCGAGCGGCGGCCGTCGCTCCCGGAGCGGCTGGACCTGTTCGCGCGGATCTGCGACGCGGTCCACGCCGCGCACCTTCACGGCGTCATCCATCGGGACCTGAAGCCGTCGAACGTCCGGGTCACCGACGACGGGGCGCCGCGCGTGCTCGACTTCGGGCTCGCCAAGACGGCCCTCGAGGTCGACGCCGACGTGACCGAGACCGGACAGTTCGTCGGGTCGCTCCCGTTCGCCAGCCCCGAGCAGGCGGCGGGGAGCGCGACGGTCGACCTCCGGACCGACGTCTACTCCCTCGGGGTCGTCCTCCATCACCTGCTGACCGGCCGCCTCCCGATCGAGGTCGGCGGCCCGCTCGAGGAGGCGCTCGATCGGATCGCGCGCGCCGAGCCGACCTCGCCTCGGCGGTACGCGCCGGAGCTCGACGACGACGTCTGCACCATCACGCTCCGCTGCCTGGCGAAGGACCGGGAGCGGCGGTACCAGAGCGCGGGAGAGCTGGCGCGCGACGTCCGCCGCCGCCTGGCGGGAGCGCCGATCGAGGCGAAGCGCGACAGCGCCTGGTACGTCGTCCGGAAGCTCCTCGCGCGTCACCGGGCGGAGGTCGCGGTCGCCGCCGGGTTCGTCCTCGTCCTCGCGGCCGGCTTCCTGGGGTCGTTCGTCCAGTGGCGCCGGGCCGAGGCGGAGGCGGCGCGGGCGAGGCGCGCCGAGGTCGACGCACGCCGGGCCCAGGCGGCGGCGGAGGCGCGCGGGGTCGAGCTGCGGCGACGCGGGTACTACGACCGACTCCTCGCCGCGCAGGTCGCGCTCGAGGACGGGAACGTCGCGCACGTGAAGGCGCTCCTCGCCGAGAGCCCGGAGTCGCTCCGCGGCTGGGAGTGGCGGCACCTCGCGTGGCTCGCGGACAGGTCCAGCCGGACGTTCGAGACCGACGCCGGACGGGCGACCGTCGTCGCGACGCGGCCCGACGGCGGCGCCCTGGCGTGGGGCGACGCGCACGGCGGCGTCGTCG
>JBICIB010000399.1:0-7646 GCA_043101415.1 Planctomycetota bacterium JB042
CGGGCGGCATCGCCCCACCACGGCCCCTGCGCCATGCTGCGACGGGTCACGTCGAAGACCCGAGCGCCAGCGACGATCCAGTCCTCGTCGTCACCGATTCCTCCGACGACCAGGAGGTCGTCGTCGAGCCAGGTCATCGCATGATCCCAATAGTGCTCACGGAAGCAGACGTTCAGCTTCGACGGCCCGTCCTCGGACTCCCACACGTTGCCGACCCACGCCGCGAGGCTCCAGGTCCGGATGACGCCCACTGGATGCCAGATCCATCCGTCGACCGCGGCTCTGGTTCCGGACGGATTGACGCGCAGCGCGCCGTGGAAGGAGTCGAGGTAGTGCGGAGGCCTGTCCTCGCCTCGCTGGTACGTGGTCGGTCCGCGCGGAGTCATCAGCTCGCCGGTCGCGGCGTCCGTCACGTCGAGCCGGTTCCAGTCGGTCCGGTGCAGCGCCGCCACGCGGGCTCCCCAGGGAACGAATGCGAACGAGAATGGCACGGTCCTCGAGAGATACGTCCCGCCGTCGAGTCGGCTCGTCGTCTGTCCGGTCGTGAGATCGAGGATGTCACCGTTCCTTCCGTAGTCATGCACGACGGCCGCGAAACGACCGTCCCGGGACACGTGCAGCCGGCGCCGGAGCTCCTTGCCGCCCCACGGCTGGTGATCGGGCTCCGGCGGCACGTTCGACGTCGCGACGCGGAGTGCCTCGCCCGAGGACAGGTCGATGCGGCAAAGGCCGCCGTCCTCGCCGAGCGCCAGCCAGACCCGCGGCAGCCCGGCCACGGGAGCGACGTCGACGACGGGGGAGAGCGTCTTCGGGAGGACCGTCTCGCGAAGCTCCGCGTCGAACGCCTCGGGAGCCTCGCGTTTCTCCGGCGCGCCGCCGACCCCGACCGTCCAAGAGCCGTCCTCGATCTCGTCGAAGCAGTCGCCACACACTGCCTCGACAGCGGTCGGTCCCCCGTCCACGCGCTCCGCCCGGCAGGCCTCGCAGATCCACTCGGTGTCGAGACCCGCCCCGGTGTACCAGCGGACGTGCGCCCGAACCGGATGTCTGCGGAGGTGTTCGCAGATCGGTGCGCCGGCCGCGGCGCGTTGATGTCCGCAGGCGAGCATTGTCGAGAGCATAGCAGCCCGTTGAAGACGTGCTTCGGGTGCGTTGCGAGCGCGTCGGCTGCCGGCGCCGGCGAGAGGCCGAGGAAGCCGAGACCGGCGGAGGGGGGCCGGTGCAGAAGTTCGTGAACGACGGATTCGCGACATGAGGGAGCGGCGCCACCCCGATCGCCGGGGCGCCGAGACAACCGGCGGTCGGCTCAGCGTACTTGGCACGGCCTTCCCTCTCCCCCACCCCCAAAACGAACGCCTCCCCCGGCGCCGCCGGGCGAGGCGTTCGAGCGGACCGACGGCGACCGCGTGGTCAGGCCGTCGTCGGATTCGATCCGGTCTCCCCCACCAGGCGCTCGGCTTCGACGAAGCTGACGAGCGACTGCTGGAGCCGTTCGACCGCGCGCTCGCGCTGCGGCTCGAACTCCGCGCCCTCCGGCCGGGGCCGGCCGCGCGACTCCTCGGCGCCGCGTTCGACGCCGCGCCGCACCTCGGCCGCGAACGACTCGATCGCCTCCGAAGACCTCCCCCGCTCGGCCGTGAACGCCGGGTAGAGCGCCTCGGTGATGCTCCGGTAGGCGCGGTCCGCGACCTCCTCCGGGTCGACGGAGTCGGCGGAGAGGGTGTCCCGGACGAGCGCCCGCGCCGCGTCGTAGGTCCGCGCCTCGGGGGAGAGCTCGATCCGGTCCTCGGACTCGGCGGCCTTCTCCGCGCGCGCCCGCGCGTCGCTCAGGATGTCGTCCGTCAGCGGACGAGGGGCCGGCTCGACCTCGGTCTGAGGCGGGATCGGGGTGACGGGCAACTCAGGCGGAACTCTCATCATCGGACTCCCCTCGGATGCGGGCCGAACGACCTCTTCCTCCAGGAAAGGAGTTCGGCGGGAGGGCGGATCGCTTGAGGGGAGAAATCGGTCGGGTCGGCGGCCTACGGACCGCGCCCGACTCCAAGTCGCTGGGATCACGAGCCTTGGGGCGACGGTCAGGGGACCGGGACGACCGCATGGTGGCGGCGGTTTTCCGTCTGGTCGTAGAAGAAGGTCGGCCGCTCCCCTCCCACCCCGACGAACCAGGCGTGCTTCGAGTCCGCCGACCCGACGAACGCCGGGGTGAACGCGACCTCGGTCGGGGCCGCCGGCGTGTACGGGGGGACCGTGATCGTGGCCCAGCCGGTCGCGTCGGTCGTCCCCTCCCGCTGCCAGTGCGCGCCGCCGAGGTCGCCGGCGAAGAACCCCATCACCGGCACGCCGACCACCGGGGTCTCCTCGTGGTCGACCACCCGGACGCGCGCGGTCACCGTGTACGGGCCGGCGCCGTTCACCTCGAGCGTCAGGTCGTCGACGTGCAGGAACGGCGGCAGGGTGAGGAACGACCCGTCCCGGACCGCGGCGTTCCCGCTCCGGTCGGTGGCGGTGATCCGATAGTGGACCGTCGTGTCGGCCGGGAGCCCGTCGAGCGGAAGGTCGCGCCGGCGGTGGAGCCGGCCGTCGCGCACCACGCCGAGGTCGGAGAGCCCGACCGCGCTGCCGAGCTCGACCTTCACCGCGGCCGGCTCGTCCGTGGCGAACGAGAGCGTCGCCGTCGAGTGGAACACCTCGAGCGCGCGGTCGCCGTCGATCGTCGGGGGCGTCGCGTCGGGGATCGATGCGTCCGGCCGGCGCGGGTCGGTCCCGAGCGCGATCTCGAGCCCGTCGTCGAAGCCGTCTCCGTCGCTGTCCGCCGCCGCCGCGTCGAGCCCGCGCTTCGACTCGAGGAAGTCGAACACGCCGTCCTCGTCCCGGTCGACCCCGAGCCGCCGCCCCGTCCCCGGCGGGACGCAGGTGAACGTGAACGTCGCGACCCCGGCCTGGACGACGAGCGCGAGGACCGTCCGGTCGACCGCGTCGCCGGTGTCGAAGCGGTACCGCCACGTCCCCGTGTCGTCCGGCTCGTACACCGCGCCGCGCGGCAGCAGGCCGAGCGCCGGGTCGATCCGGAACCCCTTCACGATCAGGTCGACGTTCCGGTGCGGCGGCCGCGCCTGCGCCTCGGCGAGATCGAGGAAGGCCGTCGCCGCCGGTCCGAGCGCGGTCGGGGAGAGCGTGAACTGCGCCCCGACCAGCGGCGACAGCCCGTGGTCCCAGTGGTCGACGAAGGTCGCGACCTCGTCCTTGTCCTGCGTGGTGAAGTTCGAGAACGTCGGCGGCCCGCCGTTCGGGATCGTGAAGTCCATGAAGCCGCGCACGCCGTCGACCGCCCCGTCGTGGAGGAGGCCGAAGCCGGTCAGGTCGCGGTCGCGCTTCTCGTAGCTCATCCGGAGCTGCGCGGTCTGGAAGAGCTGCGTGAAGCTCCCGGCGCTGGCGACGGGGCGTCCGCCGGTGAAGTCGTCCTGGGCGAAGAAGTCGCCCTGGTGGCAGTCGATGCAGCCGACGTCCGACGTCGTCGACCCGTACGGCTTGCCGTGGAACGCGGGGTTCATCCCGAACGTGTCCATCCCCGACGCGGCCGCCCCCTGGTACTGCCGGTCCTTCGGCTGGAACGGGTTCGGCGCGTACCGGATCGAGCGGACGAACGTCGCGAACTCCTGCATCGTCCGCCGCTCGACCCCGCGGCCGCCGAGGAGCCCCTCGAACGCCGACCGGAAGGTGTGGAACGTCCGGCGCTCCCCGCGCCAGTGAAGCGGCAGGTCGTCCTTCGTGTCGGGGTCCATCAGCCCGCGCAGCGACTGCGTGACCATCGGCCCCTTGAGCGGGTTCAGGATCGGCGTCGTCGGGAAGACGACGTTCTGGCCGGGGTACGAGAGGATGTCGTCGAGCGTGTCGGGGTAGTAGTACGACAGGCTCCCGCCCGGGTCGCCGAGGTCCCACGCCAGCCCGTCGTGGTGGCCGAAGACGTGGCAGCTCGCGCACGACATCGTGCCGTTCGAGGCGCCGGTCTCGGGGCGGGCCTCGTACAGGTGGAGGCGCCCGTCTCGGACCGCGCGCGGCTCGGGGTCGTAGCCGAGCCGGACGACCGCGAGCGGCGCGTGGCCGTTCGACAGGTCGTACCCGCGGACGGTCGCGTCGCCGCGGCACGACACCCAGACCACGCCGCGATCCGCGTCGACGGCGACCCCGTGCGGGATGGGCCCGGTCTCGATCGTGTCGACGTGGGCGGCGGTCCGCGCGTCGAGGACCGCGACCGCCGCCGACCCGAGCGCCGCGACGTACGCGCGCGGCGCGGCCGGCCGGTCGAGGAACGCGATCGCCGCCGGCTGGGCGAACGGCCTCGACGTCGCGGGCGGCGCGAGCTCGACCACGCGGAGGACGCCGCCGAGGGCCGGGTCGGCGATCGTGATCCGGTTCTCGATCGCGGCGCCGCGCAGCGTCGGCTCGAACCGGGTCCGGTTCCGCGCGTCGGTGTTCGTGATCCAGAGGTGCCCGGTCGAGGGGTTCCGCTCGACGTCGAACAGCGTGGTGCCGACGTCCGTGGTCGGCGCGCCGGTCGCGAGCGTCGCCGGATCGATCGGCACGACGTCGCGGTCGGGCGGCTGGGGCGTCTGCGCCGGGTACTCGGAGGCGAACACGATCCGCCCCGCGTTCGGGACGTACCAGCCGCGCGCGAGGTTCAGCTCGGGCCGCAGCAGGACCGGGTTCACCTCGAACGGCGGGTCGAAGGCGTCCGGCGTCTCCTGCTCGAGCCCCGCGTTCTTCGTCTCGGTCTCGTCGAGCAGGGTCGTCCGGTTGCCGGAGACCTGGGGGACGGCGTGGACCCTCCCCGCCGCGACGCAGACGTCGCGCGGCTTCACCCCGTCGACCGGGACGTTGGCGATCCAGGCGTACGGCGGCGCGGCCTGGGTGACGACGACGACGTGCTCGTCGAACGGCCCCGGGTCGAGCTGGCCGGGCGCGGGCGGGACCTGCGGGGCGCGCGCGCACGCGACGAACAACCTCCCGTCCGCCACGACGAGCCCCTGCGGCTCGTCCCCCACCGGGATCGTCTGGACGACCTGGAGCTTCGCGAGGTCGACCACGGAGACGGAGTCGCTGACGTGGTTCGAGACGAACAGCACGTCGGGATCGTCCGGATGGAGCGCCATCGCCACCGGCTCGAGCCCGCAGAAGACCGCGCCGATCCGCACCGGGCGCGAGACCGGAGTCGGCGCGGCCGGGCCGCCGGACGGAGCCTTCGCGACCTCGACGCCGGCCGTGGCGAACACCTCGACCCGGTGGTCGGGCGTGTTCAGCGCGTAGAGGCGGCGGCCGTCCGGCGAGAGGAGGAGCGCGTTCACGGGGCCCGACTCGAAGTTCGGGAACGGCGAGGCCGCGGTCCGGACCTCGGGGGCGCCGGCGGCGGGCGGCGCGGCGGCGAGGGCCAGGGCGAGCGTGAGGCGGAGGGCGGTGGAGGGCGTCGGCTGGGGCATCGAGGAAAGGATCCGTTCGTCGACCGTCCGGAACGGCCGGCCGTCCGCGAGCGGGCCGGAGAATCGGAGACGCCGCCGCGGCGAGGCCCTTAGGATGCCGGGTTTCGCACTTCGACGCAAAACCGGACGCACGGGGACCACGCCGCCATGGGGTACCACCATCAGGGACGCACGCTCGAGAAGGTCTGTGTCATCGGCTCGGGACAGATCGGGCCGGACATCGCGCTCCATTTCACGAAGGTGCTCGCGCCGTTCGGCGTGAAGACGGTCGTCGTCGACGTCTCCGACGCGGCGCTGGAGCGCGGCCGCGCGAAGCTCGAGAAGAAGATCGCGAAGGGGGTCGAGACCGGCGCCTTCTCCCCGGAACAGCAGGCGGGGATGCTCGCGCACGTCACGTTCACGTCCGACTACCAGGCGGTCGAGGGCGCGGACCTCGTGGTCGAGGCGGCGACCGAGGACGAGGCGCTAAAGGGGCGGATCTTCGGCCAGGTCGAGCCGCTCGCCAAGCCGGACGCGATCCTGACCAGCAACTCGTCGCACCTCGAGCCGGAGGTGATCTTCGCCGCGGTCGCGAACCCGGCGCGGACCGGCGTCGTCCACTACTTCTTCCCCGCCGAGCGGAACCTCGTCGTCGAGGTCGTCCCCGGCGAGCGGACCGACCCCGCGACCACGCGCTGGCTCCTGTCGTTCTACGAGGCGATCGGGAAGGTGCCGATCGAGGTCCGGTCGCGCTACGGCTACGCGCTCGACCCGGTCTTCGAGGGGGTCTTCCTCGCGTCGGCGAAGCTCGCCGAGGCGGGCGTCGCGACGACGAAGCAGATCGACGCGGTCGCGACGAAGGCGCTCGGCCTGACGGTCGGCTCGTTCACGGCGATGAACCTGACCGGGGGCAACCCGATCACCGCGGTCGGGCTCGACCACTACACGACGAAGATCCACCGCTGGTTCGCGACCCCGGCCAACCTGAAGGAGAAGGTCGAGAGCGGCGAACCGTGGGAGGTCCCCGGCCGGAAGGAGCAGGTCGAGGTCGACGACGCGACGGCGGCGAAGGTGACCGACGCGCTGCGCGGCGCGTACTTCGGGATCGTCGGCGAGATCGTCGACGCCGGTCTGGTGTCGGTGGCCGACCTCGACATGGCGCTCGAGCTGGCGCTCGACATGAAGCCCGCGTTCCGGTTCATGAACGAGCTCGGCACCGGGGAGGCGCTCCGCCTCGTCCGCGCCTACGCGGCGGACCACCCGGGCTTCCCCGTCCCCCGCTGCATCGCCGAGCGCGGCGAGGAGGACGCGCCGTTCGAGGTCCCGGTGATCCAGCGGCGCGACGAGGACGGCGTGGCGATCCTGACGATCCGCCGTCCGAAGGTCCTGAACGCGCTGAACCAGTCGGTGTTCGACGAGCTCCGCGCGAAGGCGGCCGATCTGAAGGACGACGCGTCCGTCCGGGCCGTCGTGCTGACCGGGTTCGGCCGGAAGGCGTTCGTGTCGGGCGCGGACGTGAACTTCCTCGCGCGGATCGAGACCGCCGCGGAGGGCGAGGCGACCTCGGCCGACTCGCAGGGCGCGCTGCAGGCGCTCGCGGACCTCGGCAAGCCGACGGTCTGCGCGCTGAACGGCCTCGCCTTCGGCGGCGGGAACGAGCTCGCCATGGCGTGCACCCTCCGGGTCGCGCGGAAGGGGCTGCGGCCGCTCGCGGGGCAGCCGGAGACGAACCTCGGCATCATCCCCGGCGCCGGCGGGACCCAGCGGCTGCCGCGGATCATCGGCTTCGAGCGGGCGGCGGAGATGATGCGGACCGGCCGCCCGATCTCGTCGGCCGAGGCGCTCACCTGGGGCCTGATCTCCGAGGAGGTCGAGGGAGACCTCGTGGGACGGGCGGTCGAGCTGGCGCGCGGGCTCGCGGACGGGACGGTCGCGGCGCCTCCGTTCGAGGCCGGACCGCTCGAAGACGTCCCCGACGCGCTCCCCGACCTCGACATCGGGCACCGCAGCCGGGCGGTCGACGCGATCCTCTGCCGCGTGATCCTGGAGGGAGCGAAGCGGCCGCTCGTCGAGGGGATCGCGCTCGAGGCCCGCGCGTTCGGCGAGATCTGCGCCACCCGGGACAAGCGGATAGGCGTCGAGAACTTCCACCGGAACGGCCCGCGCGCGAAGGCGGAGTTCGTCCACGGCTGA
>JBICIB010000400.1:0-5768 GCA_043101415.1 Planctomycetota bacterium JB042
CCCGCAGGTCGCGCGCCGACGCCCGGAGCGAGTACTCGACGAGCGCGTGGACCCCGAGGAGGTCCTCGTCGAACGGTCCGAGCCGTTCGTACGCGGCCCGGCGGATCAGGACGACCTCCGGCGCGACGAACTCGAGCGCGACCGGCGCGCCGCCGTCTCCCTCGTCGGGCTCGTGGGGACGGCGGCGGACCCGCAGCGCGCGGCGCTCCTCGAGGCCGAGGCTCGACCGGCCGTCGGGGTGGACGAGCACCGGCTGCGCCAGCGCGACGGCCTCGTCGGCGGCCGGGGCGAACCGCCCGTCCCCGAGCGCCGCCTCGAGCGGCGCCGCGTCGCACCCGGCGAGCACCAGGAGCACGACCGGCGCGTCGGTCGACGCCATCGCCAGGTTGCCGGCGTGGGCGAGGCTCCGCGAGTCGAGGCCGATCCGGCGCGCGCCTTCGGCCGGCGCGGCGGGCTCCGCGCCCCCCGGGGGGACGAGGACGGTCGTCGGGCGGCCGTCGAAGGCCGTCGCGGCCGCGGCGACCCATTCCTCGTCGAGGGACGGCTCGATGGTCCAGAGGACGACGTCGATCGGCGCCGCCGGCCCCGAGGGCCCGAGGCCGCGGAGGGAGCGCGTCGAACGGATCCGCAGTCGGGCGTCGGCGAGGACGGCCCGGAGCCGCGCCTCGCGCTCGTCGAGCTCGCGCACGAGCTCCTCGTACCCGGAGACCCGGCGCCGCGCCTCCGCGAGCTGGTCGAGCAGGTCGAGGGACTGGTCCGTCAGCTCCGTCAAGCGCTCCTCGCGCTCGCGGGCCCGCGAGGTCTCCTCCTCCTCGCGGCCGAGTCGATCGGAGCGGTCCGTTCGGCTCGCGTCGTCGTTCGGCTCGTTCGGGTCCGGCATCCAGTTTCGGGGCTCCCCCGGGCCGGGGGGACGGGGTCAGCACGGGAAGGCCGGAAGCTTACCAGACCGTTGGAGAAGTCAGTCGGGGCTGGGGCGGCCCGGCGCAGCCGATCTCTTCGTTGCCCATTCCTCGATGAATCGGAGATTCGCCTCCGGATGCGCGCCTCGATCTCGGCCGCGCCGGACTCGCCTCGCACCCAAAGCACTTCTCCAACGGCCTGTTACCCCAATTCAGTCCGGACGGCCGTTCAGGGCCCGGCGGATCTTCCCGATCCGGCGCTTCAACGACCAGCGGGGGCGCGCGTCCTCCGTCGGCCGCGGCGCCTCCGGCTCGTTCGGGCGACTCAGGGCGTCTCGCTCGGCCTGCAGCGCGGCCGCCCGCTCGCGGAGCCGGTCGAGCTCCCGCTCCGCCTCGCCGACCCGCCGCAACACCTCGCCGCGGTTCTCCTCGACCGCCACGACGTGCCGCTGGAGCTGTTCGAGGCTCCGCTCGTTCCGTCGGATGCGGTGCAGGAGCTCCTCGCGCTGGTCCTCGAGGTTCCAGGCGTGCTGCTCGGCGTTCCGGCACCGCTCCTGCCACGCGAGGAGGTCGTCCCCGTCGCGGAACGGGCAGGCCGAGACCAACGCCATGCGCTCGGCGAAGTCGGGTCCTTCGGGGCGCCCCGCCGCCGCCGCCTCGACCGCGCGCCGGTACGACGCGATCGCGCCCTCCGCGCACGCCTCCCAGGTGAACCCCTCCAGTCGCGCCGCGCCCCGGTCGACGAGACGCGCCACCTCGTCGGGGTCGTCGAGGAGCGTCCGCATCCGTTCGGCGAGACCGTCGACGTCGCCCGGCTCGAACAGGAGCGCGCCGTCCCCGCAGACCTCGGGGATCGACATCGCCGCCGCCGCCGCCACGGGGAC
This sequence comes from Planctomycetota bacterium JB042, assembly GCA_043101415.1. Lineage (GTDB taxonomy): Bacteria > Planctomycetota > B15-G4 > B15-G4 > JADJEK01 > JAUIEL01. Next base: position 1,784 of record JBICIB010000400.1, read on the forward strand.
GCCGAGCGCCATCGCCTCCAGCGGCGGCAGACCGAACCCCTCCTCGAGCGACGGGTAGAGCAGTCCCCGACTCCCCTGGAGGAGCGCCTTCACGTCGTCGTCCGAGAGGCCGTGGATCCACCGCACGCGATCGGTCAGTCCGAGCCGCTCGAGCAGCGCCTCGCTCGACTCCTCGTCCCGCGAGACCGGGCGCCAGACCTTCTGGCCGGCGACGATCAGCGAGACGTCGCGATCGAGCGCCGCGAGCGCGCGGAACATCGTCGCGTGGTCCTTGTGCGGGTAGTCCTTGCCGACGGCGACGAAGTACTCCCCGCCGACGGTCAGGCGGGAGAGCCGCTCCTTCACCTCGTCGGCGGAGAGGGGGACGCGGAGCGACGGGTCGACCGAGAGCGGCGTCAGGTCGAGCCGCTACGGATCGGCCCCGACGTCCTCGACCGCCTCGCGGCCGGCCGACGCGGTGTACGACAGGACGCGGTCGGCCGAGCGGACGAGCGTCCGGACGAACCGGTCGTACCAGGCGTGCGCCTCCGGGCTCGCGTGGTACTCGGGGTGGCGGTTCAGGATCGCGTCGGTGACCGAGACGACGCACGCGGGCGCGAGCGGCGGGAGGAGGACGTCGCGCGGGTTCCGGTCCGGGAAGTACGTCATGTGGAAGACATCGGGCGGCGCGTCCTCGAGTCCGAGGAGGACGGCGGCGATGTCCTCCGCGGACTCCACCGGCACGAGTTCGACGCCGTCGGGAAAGACCTCCTCGATCGGTTCTCCGCGTTGGACCAGCGCGCGCAGGCGGGTCACCTCCGGACGCTCGGCGAGCTCGCGGAGGAGGTTTCTCTGGACTCGCTCCAGGCCGGAGAGGGTGCGATGGAGCAGTCGCGCGTCGAGGAGGACGTGCATTCGCGGAGAGAGCTCTTCTTCGGATCCGTGGGGGCGGTCTGCGGACGAATCGGGTGGATCGGAACGGCGATCGGAGTGGCGCGGCCGTCCGAGGGAGTCCTCTCGAAACTAGCCGATTCCCGCCGGACGAGACGGGACTCGTCGAGAAGATGTTCCGTCCTCTCGGAGACGCTGCCGCCGGACGGGAACGGACGGGAACCGCCCGGGGGGTCATCGCGCCCCGCGCGGCCGGCTCAGCCGTCGTCTGCTTCGGCCGGTTCGTCCTCGCCGGGCGGGCCGTTCGACCCGGGCTCCGCCCGCGCCTTCGCGCCCTCGAGGAGCGCGACGACGTCCTCGCGCCCTTCGAGCTGCGGCAGGAGTCCCGCCTGCAGGAGCGTCAGCCCGACCGTCCCGGCGTAGACGACGTGCCCCCGCACCGAGGGATGCCACTGGTCGATGAAGAACGGCGAGTCCTTCGCGACCGACGGCTCGCGGAACCGGTCGCCGAGCGCCACCTCGTCCCGCGACTGGAACTCCCGGCGGACCGGCGCGAGGGGGATCCCCTCCGCCTTCGCCGCCTCCTCGAGCGCCTCGGTGTAGTCGATCAGGTCGGGCCACCGCGCCTCCGCGTCGAGCCGACGCGGCGGACTCACCAGGACTAGCCGCCCCCCGTCCTCCTCCACCGCCCGCTTCAGGTCGGCGATCCGCCGCCGGAACTCGCGGACCGGCACGCGCGGCGTGACGTCGTCCTCGTCGAGCTCGCGGACCTCGGGCGCCCCCTCGATCGCCCGTTCGAGGAGCCGGAACGCCGCGTACCGTTCGAGGAGCTGCCGCAGGCGGAAGAGCGGATGCGACAACAGGTCGATCTTCGCGCGGTCGGTCGACAGGTCCTTGAAGTGCTCGTTGACCGCGCCGAACGCCGCGACGACGACGTCGGGGCGGAACGGACGGATCTTCCCGAGGTAGAGCCGGTACCCCTGCTCGATCGAGTACCCGATGACGCCGCCGTTCAGCACCTCGACGTCGACGTCGAGCGCGCGGAGGAACCGCTCGAGGTCGCGCCCCCAGGAGTCGTGCTCGCGCAGCCCGAACCCGTAGGTCGTCGAGTCGCCGAGGACGGCGATGCGGAGCGCGGCCCGGTCGTCTCGCGCGACCGGCGGGCCGCGCATCGCGTCCTCGTTGATCGCGTCGCCGTGGACGACGACGCCGGGACGCGGCTCCCAGAGCCAGGCGTGGTGGCGACGGAACTCCCCCTCGTCGGTGTTCAGGTCGGCGTCCCGCCGCGGGTTCCAGAGCACGAGCGGGCTCGACTCGGGCGGCGCGATCCCGCACGTCACGACGGCGAACTCGGTCAGGGCGGCGAGCAGGAGCGGCACCACCGTCGCGGCCGAGAGCTTCTCGCGGACGGTCGCCACGTCAGCCGTCCTCCCCGTCGGCGGACGCCGGACCGCCCGACTCGGCGCGGCGTCGGCGCAGCGCGAGCTCCGCCTTCAGACGTCGCAACTGCTCCGAGGAGAGGTACCCCTGGCTGAACAGGTCCTCGAGCTGCTGCTCCGACTCGAACAGCACCTCGGCCGGCGCGCCGGTGCAGAGGACCCGCGCGAGCTGCACGTCCCGCTCCCGGTCCTTCCGGATCCGCTTCTCGATCCGTCGGACCTCCCGCGGCCTCGCGGGGGCGAGGTTCTCCGTCTCGCCGGGGTCGCGCGAGAGGTCGAACAGCAGCCGCACGTCCGGCAGGCGCCGCCGCATCGAGAGCGGGTCGGCGTCGAGGTCGTACGGGGCGCCGCGGTCGCGCGCCGCCTCCCGGTCGAGGTGCGACTCGAGGACCGCGGCGAGCCCGCACGCCGGCGGCTCGATGAACTTGACGTCCCCCCGGCGGACGTAGCCGGTGACCCCCGTCACGCCGTCCGCGCCGGGGCCCGAGAGGTTCGGCGACACTCCGGCCGCGATCCGCGGCTCGTCGTCCTTCCCCTCGACCGCGCGCAGCAGGTCGATCCCCTGGACGAGGCTCGGGCAGGCCGCTCCGGCCTCGGCGGCGACGGTCGGGAAGAGGTCGATCGACCGGACGACGTCGCCGCACCGCGCGCCCGCGTGACGCCCCCCGGGCAGCTTCACGATCAGCGGGACGTGGACCTCCTCCTGGTAGAGGGTGAGGCCGTGCCCGACGTAGAGCTGGTGGTCCATGAACGACTCGCCGTGGTCCGACGTCACGACGATCAGGGCGTCGTCGAACCGTCCGCCCTCCTTCAGGCGGCGGAACAGCCCGCCGAGCCAGCCGTCGACGAACCGGATGCTCGCGTCGTACGCGTCGACGAGGTCGGCGAGCGTCTCGTACCGGTCGAGCCGGAGGTAGTCGTGGTAGCCGAGGGCGCGGATCGCCTCCATCGGGTCGCCGAGTTCGCCGGCGCGGGGCGGCACGACCGGCGCGGTCCCCTCGAGCGCCGCGAAGTGCTCCGGCTCGGCGACGTACGGGCCGTGCGTGTCGAACGTGTGCAGGAACAGGAAGTACGGCTCGTCCCCGCGGGCGTCGATCCACTCCAGGACCTCGTCGCCGTACCGGCGCAGCCCGTTGTCGAACGCGTCGCCGGGGACCCGGTCGTCGTGGTACGCGTCGAACCCCTGATCGAAGCCGTACCGCGCGCTCATGAAGCCGCCGTCGACCCAGGCGGCGGTGGCGTACCCGGCGTCGCGCAGCGTCTCGGCGAGGGTCACGTGCGCCTCGGCGAGCGGGACGTCCCCGTGCCGGACGCCGTGCGCCCAGACCTCGAGGCCGGTCAGCATCGACATGTGCGACGGGAGCGTGAACGGTGCCTGCGCCATCGCCTCCTCGAAGACGACCCCCTCCGCCGCCAGCGCGTCGAGCTCGGGCGACGTCGGGCGCGGGTACCCGTAGCAGCCGAGGTGGTCCGCACGAAGGGTGTCGATCGAGATCAGGATCACCCGGCGCGCGCGCGCGGCGTCGTCCTCCGCGCCGGCGAACGACGCCCGGGCGGCGAGGACGACGCCGCGCGCGCGCGCCGGGTGATCCTGATCTCGATCGACACCCTTCGTGCGGACCACCTCGGCTGCTACGGGTACCCGCGCCCGACGTCGCCCGAGCTCGAGATCGGAA
>JBICIB010000401.1:0-15562 GCA_043101415.1 Planctomycetota bacterium JB042
GGGGCCCGTGGGGCTGGCGGCGGTGGCCGGCTTCACTAAGACGAAGCGGTATACTAACATGGAGCTGGCTTCGGCGCGGCCGAAGCCGCGCGTCCACATCGTCACCGGCATCCGCGTCGTCCCGTCCATGATCACCGGCGACACGACCGGCTCGCCGTCGCTCAACCTGAACCCGGACCTGACCGACTACGCGAGCAGCCTCCGCGCGCTGTTCGAGGAGTCGGTGTTCGAGCTCGAGATCGGGACGAAGGCGTACCTGCAGATCCCGACCATCCAGCTCCCGGGGAACGTCGGTCTCGACCTGATCGGCGAGTCGAACGCCGAGACCGCGGCCTCGAACGAGGCGCACTGGTCGTACTCGCTGTTCGGCCGGGGCGACTACTTCTCGACGCTGGCGGCGCGGATCAAGATCCCGCCCCTGCAGTCCTTCAGCGCGAAGATCGGGTTCCCCGTGACCGCGAAGAACTCGTTCATCTCGGGCGGGTTCAAGGTCACGGTGGTCCTGGACGGCCTGCTCGGCCGGGAGGTGATGTAATGGCTCGCGTCCAGTCGCCGGTCCGCTCCGGCGCCCGCGCCCGCCTCGAGCGGCGCGTGGAGCCGCTCTACGACAACGCGGTCATCACGTCGACGTCGGTCGGCGCCGTGCGGCTCTTCCACGAGCCGATCGGCACCAACTCGAAGACGATCCTCGACACGAACATGGGGCTGCCGAGTTCGCTCCCGACGCCCCGCGTGTTCGACATCCTCGGCTTCGAACTGCGGATCTCGCAGGGGCTCACCACGCGCTCCGCGGGCATCGCCGCGGCGGAGTCGCAGTCGAACCAGACGTCGCAGTTCTTCAACGGGATGAAGGGGATCCTGTTCGGGTCGTGGATGCAGATGCGCGTCGGGACCAAGGACTACGTCGAGGCGCCGTCCTTCCTCCTGCCCAGCAACCAGAGGATCGGCGGCAACGTCGTCGGCGGCCCGGCGGTCAACGGCACCTTCGCCAACGGCCTCCGGGAGATCTTCGCGCAGTCGATCGGGATGACCTGGTCGATCGCGAATCGGCCGATCCGGCTGATCCCGAACCAGACGTTCGGCGCGACGATCAACATCCCGACGGCGGGCGTCGTCGCGGCCTCCGCGTCGCACGTCGCGTACCTGTTCCTCCACGGGCTGCACTACGTCGAGGTCCAGTGATGGGGGCGGCTCTCGAGTTCGGGTCGCAGGTCCGGGTCTCCGACGGCGAGACGATCGACGAGGGGAAGACCGTCGACGTCGGAGGCATGACCGGGCGGGTCTGCGACCCGGACGGCTACGAGAGCCACGAGACGGGGGAGCGGATGGTCGGCGTCGAGCGCGACGCCGACCACGGCGGCGGCCACCGGATGGTCCCCGAGCGGCGCGTGCAGCGCGGGCGCTCGGGGCGCGTCTTCGGCGGCCTCGGCCGCGCGTACGACCGGATCTTCGGGAAGCGGTGAGACGATGCGAGTGAAGGCCGACAAGAAGGACTGGTTCTCGTACCCCCTCGTGTTCAACGGGAACGACGGGCTGGGCCTGGGAAACGGCGAGCAGCAGACGCTCTCGATCCAGATCCAGAACAACCACGCGTTCCTCTTCACGCACGCCGTGGCGTACGTGACGCAGTTCAGCGGCGCCGGCGACGGTCTTCCGTTCCTCGCGCAGTTCGGCGCGATGACGGGCGGCGCGCAGATCGCGAGCTGGCCGCTGAAGGTGAAGATCTTCGACGCCGGCTCGCAGCTGTCGCTGATGAACGACGAGGTGCCGCTCGCGGCCGTCTTCGGCGACGGGAACCGCGGCGTGATGCACGAGCTCCCGCTGCCGCGGCTGTTCGCGCCGAACACGTCGATCCAGGTGACGCTCCGGCGGTTCGCGGAGGGCCAGGTCGACGAGGCCGGCGCCGCGACGACCGAGCAGCTGCAGGCCGACCTGGTCTTCGCCGGGTACCGGCTGTTCGACACCGACAAGCTCCACCTGACCGGCTGAGGCGTCCCCCGTGGGCACGATGGGAGGTCGACGCCAGGATCGCCGCCGGCGACGCTTGCAGCAGCGCAGCGTCGCCGCGGCCGTCAATCGGCCGGTCCTCGAGGACGTCCCTGAGGGCGTGACCGAGGAGTGCCTCGAGCAGTGGAGATGCCTCGCCGAGCTCGTCGGGCACGAGGTCGCCCGGGCGCTCCAGAACTCCCCCGGCTCGCCCGTCCGACCGCCCTCCCACGCCTGTCCCCCCGTCCGCTCGATCGACCTGGCCATCGGCGTCCACCCGACGACCGACTACACGGTCGTGGCACCCGGAGCCTCGGAGACGATCCTCGAGCGCCGCCTGCGCCCCGGCCACTACGCCACGCTGATGGGGTGGGCGTGGACCGTGGCGTGGGACTCCGACGCGAGCACCGGGAACGCCTACCTGTCGACGCCGGTCACGCTCCTGGTCGACGGCGTGCCGCACCCGGAGTACTCGAAGGTCACGCTGCCTCTGACGTCGAGCCTGGCGGCGCTGGCCGGCCTGACGGTCCCGATCGACTCGAAGAACCCGAAGGGCGCACTGATCCAGTTCCGGGCGACGAACAACCACTCCACGGACTCCGTGCGGGTGGCTGCGCGGCTCCGGGGGTACGAGTTCCCGGTGGCTGGCGCGGCCGAGGGGATTCTCGGCGGGCTGGTGCAGGGATGAAGTCGTTCGGCGCCCCGCTCCTCTGTCCGATCTTCCTCGGGTGGCCCCAGCGGTTCATCTGGTCGGGGAACGCTTCGGGAGGGGGAGGGGGCGGAATCACGACGCCGTCGACTGGCGTGCCGGGCTCGACGCCCGGAAACGGCGGGCCGGTCGAGACCTTCGCCACGATTCCGAACGCGGTGCCGCAGTCGCCGCAGCCGGTCGAGCTCGCGAAGGAGTCGCTCTGATGGCTCGCCTCACGCGACGGATCGTCGCCGAGACCGCAGACGCGCCCGCGGCGGCGGCCACGTGGACGTCGGGTGACCTGGCGCTCGTGTTCGACGGCGCGGCGGGCACCGTGACGATCGGCTCGCGGTTCGCCGCGTTCATCTTCCACGAGGGTCAGGACTTCTCGTGGAAGATCGAAGGGACCGACGACGGGACGGCGTACTACGTGCTCGACGAGTCGTCCGGATCGGTCACCGGACACAGCTCCGGCGGCAAGGGCCTCACGGTCTCCGCGGAGTGCCCGTTCAAGTACGTGCGCCTCCTCGTCACGAACGACGGCGGAGCAGCCGCTACGACCTTCGCCGTGGCCGGAGCGGTGCGCGATGCGTGAGAGCATCCAGAAGGTCGTGACGGCGCTCATCGTCGCGGCCCTCTGCGCCGTCGGCGGGGCCATCTGGTCTACTCGTGACGAGGTGCGCGATCGTCCGACCCGCTCCGAGGTGATCCAGCTGATCGCCGACTACGCGCCGTACGGACGCGACCGATTGGCGATCGAGCAGCGCCTGCAGCACGTGGAGAACCAGGACGCCGTCCTGATCAACGCGCTGAACAACAACACGGCCGCGATCCAGGACCTTCGCGTGCAGATGGAGCGGCTTCTCGTCGTCAAGCCGGCCGACGTGCTCGAGGAGCTCTCGGGCGTGAAGAAGACGCTCGAGCGCGCGCTGAGGGATCGCGAGTGACCGCGATGCACTGGCACGCGGAGACGCGCCGCCTGGTCCTGACGGACCGCCGGGGCCGTTCGTGGCGGGTCGCCGGCGCCGGCGCGGTTCGCCAGCGCGAGCCGGATCCGATGTTCGAGCTCGTCCCGCACGAGGACGGCACGTTCACGCTCGCGTTCGGTCCGCTCGAGCGGCGACTGTCGGCGCGGCCGTCGGAGAAGCCGAGCGGCCCGGGCTGGATCGAGCTCGACCCGATGGCCGTGGCGCGCATCGTGTTCGGCCGGCGCAGGTCGCGCGGACTCTCGCTGCTGCGCCTGGTCTCGAAGGCTGGAAGCGCCGCCGCGGTCATCGCGCAGGCCGGCGCTGCGATGCAGGAAGCGCTCGACCAGCTCGACCGCACGCTGCACGCGGGATCGCGAATCGTTCGGCGGTGACCTCACCGTGCCCGAGGTCTCCGCGGAAACACACGGCCCCCGGCGGCGTGAGCCACCGGGGGCCGTGCTCTTGATCCGGACGATCTGGCTGGAAGGACCGGACCGCGATTTCCTGTAAGGGTATCGTTCGGCTGGGTCGCGTCAAGCGCGGAGGTGCGCGCCGGGCGGTCCGGACCGCCCGGCGCGTTAGTTCGGGAGGGGGCGGGGCGGCGGCCCGGGCGGCTGGAGAGTGAACTCCTGGACGGCCCGGAGGTACGCGGCCGTCTGACGCGGCGTGAGGATGAGCTGCGCCGGGCCGGCGGTGGCGGCCGAGCCGCCGCCGGGGTTGGCCGGCGTGACCACGCCGGCCGCGCCCGGCGCGCTGGCCGCGACGTCGAACTGCAGCATCAGGATGGGCTTGCCGTCGCCGTCCTGGCCGGGGATCTCCGCCAGGACGTGGTTCAGCCAGATGCCCGGGCCGTCGGGGAGCTGAACGCGCTTCACGAACCGCGGCCCTCCTCGAGCTCCTCCTCGCCGTCGTCGTCCGCGAGCTCCAGCTCGGCGCGAGCGTCCTGAACCTGCTGGAGCTGGTCCCAGGCGTCGAGCGCCTCGTCTCCGGAGAGCTGGACGAGGGACGCGCCCGTGAACACGGACGAGAGCTCGAGCTCCGCCGGATGGCGCTCGGTCGGCTCGCTGAACCGGGCCGTGAACGAGCCGAGCGGGAGCGCCAGGCCGCCGCGGCGGGGCGTCGAGTGGGGGAGGAACAGGAACATGGGCGTGCCTCGAGTGTCAGGGGATCGTTCGGCGGTCGATCCTGCCGCCTCGAGGCCGGGGCACCAAATCGAGGGTCTCGGGTGTGCGGAAGGTGTACCGATCGCACGCCGGAAGAGGGTGGCCTGAACCGGGGGTTCCGGGCCCGAATTCGTCCACCTGAGTGGACGGGGGTTTCGCACGCCCGCGCGGCGTCCCTGGATTTGGTCGCCCGAGCTCGTCCCCGTACCGTTCCGGAATGAGCTACCTCGGCCCGATCGGCATCCAGCAGCTTCCGCACCTCCCGCAGAAGGGCGTGACCGTCGGGACCTACGGAGCGGACTTCAACGGGGGGACCGATGCGGCGATCGCGGCGGCGATCGACTCGCTGCCCGACGAGGGAGGCGTCGTCGAGCTGCTGCACGGCAGGTTCCTGTTCCGCTCGACGATCGAGGTGACCAAGCCGAACGTGTGGATCCGCGCGAACCCGGCCGTGAAGCTCACGCCGGCGCACTCTGGAGCCATCGGCTTGTTCGATGCCTCAGCGGACGGCTTCGGACTCGTGGGTGCGCACATCCTGGTGAGCACATTCGTGAACGACCAGGCCGTGGTCGAAGTCAGCGGGAAGCGGGCTCGGATCGAGCAGAACCTCTTCGAGGTGGCGGCCACGAACGGGATCAACTCGAACCCGATGCGGCTGCTCTACCTGAACGTCGCCACGGAGCCGTTCGTATTCGGGAACCGGTTCCTTCCGGCGAATGGCGTGGACGTGATCCGGTGTCTGTACGGGCACGGACCCCTAATCCTCAACAACTTCATCACCAACAACCAGGACGCGGAGCCGATCACGCTGGGCTTCACGCCACGTTTCTGCCGGCGGGTCTTCGACCTGCATCACGTGTACAACGCCAGAATCATTGGCAACCGCATGTGGGCGCTGGGCATCCCGACGGCGTTTGGCGGTCCGACGGTCGACCGAGTTCTGGCGTACCAGCACGAGAGCGACCTCAACCCTCGTCCGGAGGCTGGCCACCTCGAGTTCCGCTCGAACCACATCGAGTCCGTCTGCGCGACGTCGTACCTCGAGTTTCGCGGGATCCGGTGGGCTGACATCGAAGGGAACGAGTTCGGCACGTCGATCGGGGAGATCAAGGCACTTGGGGACGCGGTGATCGTCCTCCTGTCGGAGGACGGCGCGGGTGGCGGGATCGTCTCCGACCAAGTTCACGTCGTTGGGAACCGCTTCCACAACGTGGCGCTCGTCGGTGTCGATGCGGCCGCAATCTACGCGGAGGACGCAACCGACCTGGCCGTGCAGGGAAACGTCTTCTCGAACATGCAGAGTCTCTGGTCGATCGTCGCGAACACCGACGGAGTGCCAGGGATGGCGATCCAGGGGAACAAGTTCTCTGCTGGCGCGACCGCGCCGACCGCAGCCATACGCTTGCTCGCGGGGAGCTCCGCGAACTACTCCCTGCAGGGGAACTGCGCATTCGGCTTCCCGCTGATCTCCAAGGCCGGAGCGATCACGGGTGCGCAATTCGACGACGGCCTGATCGACACGTCGACTGGGAACCCTCCTGGCGGGGGCGCGTCCCCGGCGAACCTGTCGACGAACGTCGAACTCTGATACGGTGGCGCTCGCTCCCCCCTGGGTGAAGGAGAAGAGCCATGCCCCGTGCGTGCCCTGTCTGCGGGCGCGATCTGAGCGGCCAGGCGCAGGCACCACAGTTCTCGTTCTGGGTCGGCGAGCTCGAGCGCGCGGCCGGGACGGAGGTCTGCCCCAGCCACGAGGTCCGTCACGCCTGCAAAGTCTGCGGCAAGTCGACGGCGAACCGTGAGGATCCGATCTGCGAGGAATGCCGCTCGGATGTCGAATTCTGAGATAGGATCGAGCGCGGCGGGATTGAGCGCGTAGGAGAACGCGGGGCGGGGGACGACCGGAGAAGGGATCCCCCCCGATGGATGGAATCGAGAAGGCGGTCGCAGAGGCCGTCAGGGCCGCGCTGGGGCGCCGCCGCGCTACGCTCCCGACCGAAGAGACCCTGGAACGCTACCTCGCCTGGCAGCGCACCAGGAAGACGCACAAGAGCTGGTCGACCGACCGGGGCTACGTGCTCCGGTTCTTCGCCGCTGCCGGCGTGGCGGATCTCGCTGAGGTGACGACGGCTTCCGTGACGGCGTACCTGGCGGCGATGGCGGAATCGGGCCGGTCGCCCAAGACGCTGAATCGGGTCCGGGAGGTCTTGCACACGCTGTTTGCCTGGCTCGTCGAACAGGAGCTCCTCGACTCGAACCCGGTGAAGCGCGTGCGCCGTGCGCCGGAGCCGGCGCCGTCAATCCGGTTCCTGACGCTGCTCGAGGTCGACGAGCTGCTCGCGACCCTCGCCGCGGCCGATCCCCTTCTGCTGCCGGTGGGCGCGTGCCTGGTGTTCGCGGGGCTGCGACGCGGGGAGCTCTGCTGGCTCCGCTGGGAGGACGTCGACCTCGATCGCCGCGTTCTGCTCGTTCGCTCGAAGCCGGGGCGCTGGACGCCGAAGACGAAGCGGAACCGGATCGTGCCGATCAGCTCGCGGCTGGCGCCCGTGCTCGAGGCGCTGCCCCGGTCGACGGAGTGGGTGTTCCCCTCCCCGAAGGGGGCGCAGTGGAACGGCGACAACCTCGGCCACCGCTGGCGGAAGGTGCTGAACGCGACGGGCCGTGCGTGGACGATGCTCGACCTTCGCCACACGTTCGGGACGCAGCTCGTGATGAAGGGCGTCTCTCTCGCGAAGGTCGCTGCGCTGATGGGGAACTCGCCGGAGATCTGCCGCCGGCACTACGCCCACGTCTCGACCGAGGATCTGCACGCCGACGTCGAGTTCTGAGCGGCCACGAGACGAGCGAATCCGGAGCAGAGCCCGAGGGCCACTCCGGATTCTCCCGTCTCGAGGAGGCTCAGGCCACGCGAGTCGGCCCGTGCCACTGCTGTCCCACGAGGACGTTCTCGGTGCAGTTGGCGTGGAGCTGTCCGACCGGGAACACGTCTCCTCCCATGCCGAAGTGCGCCGCGTTCATCTCCAGCACGCGGGCGTGCGCGCCGGCTGTTGCGGCGGTCCGGGACAGGTAGACGTGTTCGTGGGCCGCGAGCTGGATCGTCGGGCGCTTGCAGGCGTTGCCGTTGAACCTGCATCCGAACATCCCGACGCCGAGACCGGTCATGCCGGGCTTGCCCTTTTCGGGGGCGAGCTCTGCCCATGCCGTGACGGCGTTCCCGTTCGGAGAGCAGTCGACCTCGAGCTCCTCGAGGTACGCCCATCCCTTTCGTCCGGCGATCGTGAAGGCGCCGCCCCCCTCGCCGATCCCGCAGTCGTGGAACCATGCGCGCCGGATCCGGAGCTCACCGAGCGCCTCCTTGCCGCCGTTCTCGTTGTGGCGGCTCACGTCCTGCCAGCCCGATCGACCGCAGTGGTGGAAGTGGATGTCCTCGGCGTAGATGTGCCGGCCCGGCGTCGTTCCGCAGTTGCGCGTGTAGCAGCACTGTTCGCCCTTGATGCCGAAGACTTCGACGCGGACGAGTGACAGCCCGGAGACGTCGTTGAAGCTGAATCCGGCCTTGCAGTAGTGGCCGACGCCCGCGGCGTGGTCGAAGCCGCCGTCGATCGTGAAGTCGTGAAAGGCGAGATCCTCGAACTCCCCCTTGTTCATCCAGTTCGTGACGGCGTACCGCTTCGACCCCTCCACGAGCATCCGCGCGAAGGTGATCCGCCCGCAGTCCGGGCTGCCGAAGCCGAGGGTGTCGTACTCGCCTTTCCCGAGGATCCGGACCCCGTCGTCCTTCCCCTTCATCAGCTTCGGTCGGGTCGCCAGGATGATGTCCGACGGCCGCGGGTAGGCGCCGGGCTCGAGCTCCACGATCGAGTCGAGCGGGGCCTGCTCGAGCACGTCGCGGATCGGGTCCGCGGTCTCGACCACGTCGCCATTCTCCCACTCGATCGTCTTGGGGGTCAGGTTGATCGTCACCGGGTGGACTCCCCGGAGGTGGCTAGTCCCCCTGGTCGTTCGTCGTCGCGGTCTGCCCAGGCAGCAGGAGAGGGACCTTGAATCGCAGTCGAGACGTGTGCTGAAAGTCCTCCGAAGAACGCTCCTTCGCGCCCGCTCCAAGCGTCGTTGCAAGAAGCACTCCGATGGAGAGGTCCTTGCTCTTGGCGCTTGCGGTGCCAACGAGAACGTCGAACTGGATCTCGGAAACGTACCGCTCGCCCCAGATGAGCGTCTGATCCCGCGCCTTGGACGACGCGAAGTGGGAGGGGTTGACGATGGTCATCGAGAAGCGGTCTCGATCGCCGTTCCACTGGATTGCCTTCTTCTGCGCCTCTCCGACGCCTTCGATGATCTGAGCCAGCGCTTCCGCAACGAACTCGCTGAGCTTCATGGACTTGTAGTCGGTCATCGACCTCTCTCCGTGAGCTAGAAAGAGCACCGATTCTACTTCGCACGGACTCCCTCTTCATCGGGTCGACGCCCCGGAGGTCGCGTCGGCGTACTCGATGTCGAACGTCGGGTGGAAGATGCGCGCCCTCCGCTCTCCGTCCACTCGGATTCGGACCATCGCTCCACGCGACCCCGTGACCGTCCCTGATGGGGCGGAGAGTTCGGCCGCGAGAACACCCGTGAACCGAACTCGCGCTCCGCGCCTCGCTGGCACGCGGTAGGTGTCGCGGATGTACCGCATGCTCATAGTCGGGCCTCCAGCCCGGAGGTCCGGGCGAGGTGCAGCCGCGTGACGTGGGCCGCGAGCCGCTTGATGCACTCGCGCATCCACTCGAAGTGCTCGTCGTGTGGCGCGAGAGGAGGCGGCGCGATCGGCAGGGTGAACATCCGCAGTGGCTCGGACGCGCCCCCGGCGGTCGGGACAGCGAGACCGAGGACGACGTACCCTTCTGCGATCCAGGCGCCGTCGTAGACGAATGACACCCGCCGCAGCAGCTCCCGGCCCGAGTACGCCTCGGTCTCCGGGTCCCACTCGCGCAGCAGCAGTTCGTCCCCCTCGCGGAAGTCGCGATCGTTGCGGCGGACCTCGAACGTCTTCCGGAGATCCTCCACGGCGGCGAAGAACTCTGGCCACGTCTTGAGGTCGTGCCTCCGGGGTGCGCGCCCGGCGGTCATGGCTTCTCCCCCGGCCAGGAGTGCTCGGTGACGGAGACCTCGTCGTGCAGGTGGCGGGGGAGAGCAGCGCGCACCACGGAGAGGACTTGCTCGGCGTCCTCGCGACGAACGAACCGGATTGCCTGCGACACCGAGAGCCAGCGCCAGTGTCCCTGGCAGGTGGCGAGCCCGCTCCCGCCTCGGTTCTCGATCACCCAGGCGGTCACTGGACGATGACCTGGGTCGCCCTGCCGACCTCCATGAGCACGTTCCCGGTGCCGTCGTAGTGGTACAGCGCCGGCTGGAACGTCAGCGGCTGACCCACCATCGACGGAGGGATGGTCGGGAACGTGATCGTGGTCGGGAAGCCGACGAAGCACATGGCGCCGAAGCGCGGCGTGTAGCCCGAGATCGGCAGCGGGAACGTGAGCGACGGTGCGACCGTCGAGACGAAGAACGTCCCGTTGACGGACGTCGGCAGGATCGACGGACCGTGCAGGTTCGCCGAGACCGGCACCGACACGCCGGGTCCGTACGTCAGCCAGATCTGCACCGACTCGTCGAACGAGAACGGGCTCCACAGCTTCGGCCGGCAGACGCCGACCGTGGCCGAGCTCTGACCCGCCATGAAGGTCGTCGTGCCGGGGAAGAAGTCCTGCACCTCGGACTGCCCGCAGTACGCGATGGTCGGATCGAACGCGGCGATCCCGGACGAGACCACGGGCCAGATGCCGGAGGAGGCGCGGGAGTCGCGGCCGAGCAGGGCGACGACGACGAACACGAGGATGAGAAACGGTCGGTTCATGGAATCAGTCCGTGCTGCTGGAGGGTCGCCCGGAGCGTGGCCACAGGCACGCTCCCGGTCTGCTGGTTGGCGTTGAAGACGGTCACGGTGCCGTTCGCCTGCACCGCCAGTCCGATCGGCGTGACGACCGGCACGCCGGCCGCGGCGGCGAGCTCTCGGCGGACCTGGTCCGTGACGAAGCCGATGAGGCTGGAATCGGACGCGGAGGACGCGGGCGCGTTGCCGGCTGCCGATGGGTGAGTGGGCGTGCCGACGCACCGGCTGAGCGCGAACGCCGCGCCGACGAGGAGAAGGGCGAGGGGAAGGCGGTCTCGCATCACCGCACCCCGACAACGTGCCACGAGTTCGGCACCGACGGCTGACCCTCGACGACGCCGAACCGCGTGAAGATCTCTCCGCCGGAGGTCCAGATCGACAGGTTCCAGTGCTCGCCGTCGGCGGTCCCGATCAGGAGTGCGGCGTGCCGGTAGCCGTCGCGGGACGTGTAGACGACGGGCGAGCCGACGTGCGGCGCGGCCGTGGCCCTTCGCTCGCCGGCGAGCTCGTGGCGCACGACCACGGTGGCGATCGCGAACATCGCCAGGCCGAGGACGAGAGAGCCGGCCATGATCGCCAGCGCGCGCTTCGTGAGCGCGAGCGCGAACCGGGCACCGTCGCCGATCATGCGACGTGTCCCGATCCCTGCACGACGCGGTTCTCGACCCGGTCGAGTTCGCGGCGCCGCGTCGTGTTGCGGAACAGGTTCAGCAGGAACATGCCGAGCGCGGTCAGGGCGCCGGGGATGCCGAGGTCCTCGACGAGTTCGCGCCCCTGGTCGACGGCCTCGGCCGTCCTCTGCGCGACCTGGTTCTTGACCTGCTCGAGGGACGCGCCGAGACCGCCGAGCGCCGTTCCGAGCCCGTCGACCGCGTCCGCCACGTCGGCGTCGGTGGCCTGGAAGTCGTTCAGCACGCTCCGGACGTCGTCGACCGACGCCTCGACCTCCCGGACCGCGCCGGAGAGGTACTCGAGGTCGCGGCTCGTGGCGCACCCGAGCACCAGGCACGCGAGCACGCCGACGACGACGGCCCGCCAGGGCGAGACGCGGATCTTGCGCCCGTGGACGACGTGACGCTCGGCGAGCTCGGGAGCCTGCTCGACGCGCCCGCCGCGTCGGAGCGAGCGCAGCGCGCCGTTCACGGCCGCGGGGCGCTCCTTGATGCGACGGGCGACGAGGCGAGAGGGAAGAGGGAACAGGGAGCCCCTCAGCTCCCGTAGGACGCGTTCGCGAAGCTCCACGCTTCACCTCCGGCGCCCGGCGCGGGCTCATAACCCGGAGGTCGCAGGTGCGAAGCCTGCCCCCGCTACCAGACAAGAAGAAGAGGGCCGCTCCGATGGGGCGGCCCTCTTCGCGTCTCGGGGGAACCACGACTCGGATCCGAGCCTCGGCGGTTTGGGCTCTGAATCGTCACCCACGGTGCGTCGCCAAGCCCCCCAGATTCGCCGCCGGAAGGTGGGTCGTGGGCTCGGTCGCCGTTGGGTTGTCGTCGAGACTCGCGGCTCCTCGATCCGCCGCTCGCGCAGCCGCGGTCCCTTCCCGCGCGCCCGGGGAATCGGTAGATACCTCCCTGGCTCCGCCGTGGATCGGCGTCCCCCCGGCGACCGCGCCCGCGGTCCCGCCGAGCGGCTTCGTGGTCGTTCCTCCGGTTCGCCGGTCCTCCCGGCCAGGCCACCCGACCCGGGTGGGTCTCGACATGAGTCATGCCATCGGTTCCCCGGCGCCGATCGTGCCGCCCCGCGCGTCTCGCTCGCGTCCCCTCTCCGCCGTCCAGTGGTTCTATCCCGGGTCGGCGCTCCTGCTCCTCGTCCTGGCGTTCCTCGGCTTCGCGCGCTTCTTCGTGCACGGCCGGGCGTACCCCGACCGCCCGATCGACCCGTCCATCCGGGCGGTCGTCGTCGCCCACGCGATCTCGATGACCGCGTGGCTCGTGCTGCTGTGCGTCCAGCCGACGCTCATCGCCCTCGGGAGGCGCCATCTCCACCGGAGGCTCGGCCGGTTCGGCGCCCTCCTGGCCGTCCTCGTCTGCGTCCTCGGCGTGTCGACCGCCGTCGGGTCGGCCCGTACGGCGCCGGCCGACTCCATCGCGTGGGGCCTCGAACCGAAGCAGTTCATGGCCGTCCCGTTCGTCGCGATCGTCGCCTTCTCCCTCTTCGTCGCCCTCGGCATCGCCTTCCGCCGGAGGCCGGACGTCCACCGCGCGATGATGCTGATGGGGACGATGTGCGCCATGTCCGCCGCCGTCAGCCGCATCGATCCGCTGAACGACCTCTACGTCGGCACGATCCTCGAACGGTGGTTCGGCCCGTTCCTCTTCACGCTCCTCCTCGGCGCCGCGCTCGTCCTCCTTCGCAGCGCGCTGCTGAGGAGGCTCGACCGCCCCCTCGCCCTCGGCCTGGCCGGCGTCGTCGCGGCGGCGCTGTTCACCATGAACATTGCCACCACGCGAGCCTGGGAGGCGTTCGCCGCGTTCCTGATCGGTTGAGTTCCGGTGGGGCGCGGGCGCGCTTCACGGAACGGCGAAGAAGAAGCCCCCGCGGACCGTCCCGGTCGCGGGGGCTCTTCGTCGCCTCTCGGGCTCGAGCGCGCCGCGACTCAGACGTCGAAGCGGTCGAGCTCCATCACCTTGGTCCAGGCGGCGACGAAGTCGTTCACGAGCTTCTCCTTCGCGTCGTCGCAGGCGTACATCTCCGACAGGGCGCGGAGCTGCGAGTTCGAGCCGAACACGAGGTCGACCGCGGTCGCCGTCCAGCGGACGTCGCCGGTCTCGCGGTCGCGCCCCTCGTAGAGGTGCTCGCCCGCGTCCGACTCCTTCCAGACCGTCCCCATGTCGAGGAGGTTCACGAAGAAGTCGTTCGACAGCGTCCCCGGACGGTTCGTGAAGACGCCGTGCTTCGCGTCGCCGTGGTTCGCGCCGAGGACCCGCAGGCCGCCGACGAGGGCGGTCATCTCGGGCGCCGACAGCGCGAGGAGGTTCGCCCGGTCGACGAGCGCGACCTCCGGACGCCGGGACTCGCGCGGGCCGACCCAGTTCCGGAACCCGTCCGCGGCCGGCTCGAGCGGCTCGAACGACTCCGCGTCGGTCATCGCGTCCGTGGCGTCGGTGCGCCCCGGCGTGAACGGGACGACGACGTCGAACCCCGCCTTCCTCGCCGCCGCCTCGACCGCCGCCGAGCCGCCGAGCACGATCAGGTCGGCGAACGAGACCTTCTTGCCGCCGGTCTGCGCGCCGTCGAAGTCGGCCTTGATCCGCTCGAGCGTCCCGAGCACCTTCGCCAGCTTCGCCGGCTCGTTCACCGCCCAATCCTTCTGCGGCGCCAGCCGGATGCGCGCGCCGTTCGCCCCGCCGCGCTTGTCGCTGTCGCGGTACGACGACGCCGACGCCCAGGCGACCGACACGAGCTGCGGGATCGAGAGCCCCGCGTCGAGGATCTTCGCCTTCAGCGACGCCACGTCCCGGGCGTCGACCAGCGGGTGGTCGACGGCGGGGACCGGGTCCTGCCAGATCTGCGCCGGGGCGACGTCCGCGCCGACGAGGCGCGAGACCGGGCCCATGTCGCGGTGCGTCAGCTTGTACCACGCGTTCGCGAACGCCTTCCGGAACGCGTCCGGGTCCTCGTGGAACCGCTTCGAGATCGGCCCGTAGATCGGGTCCATCTTCAGCGAGAGGTCGGTCGTGAACATGATCGGCTTGTGGAACTTCGACGGGTCGTGCGCGTCCGGGACGTTCGCGCGGCCGCCCTTCGGCGTCCACTGGTGCGCGCCGGCCGGGCTCTTCGTCAGCTCCCACTCGAACCGGAACAGGTTCGAGAAGTACTGGTTCGAGAACTCCGTCGGCGTCGACGTCCACGCCCCCTCGAGGCCGCTGGTGATCGTGTCGCCGGCGTTCCCCGCGCCGTGCGAGTTGATCCAGCCGAGCCCCTGCGCCTCGAGCGGCGCCGCCTCCGGCTCGGGCCCGACGACCCCGGACGGGCTCGCGGCGCCGTGCGCCTTCCCGAGCGTGTGGCCGCCGGCGATCAGCGCGACGGTCTCCTCGTCGTTCATCGCCATCCGCCCGAACGTCTCGCGGATGTCCTTCGCCGCGGCGAGCGGGTCCGGCGTCCCGTTCGGCCCCTCGGGGTTGACGTAGATCAGGCCCATCTGGACCGCGGCGAGCGGGTTCTCGAGCTCGCGGTCGCCGGAGTAGCGCTGGTCGGCCAGCCACTCTCCCTCCGGCCCCCAATAGATGTCGTTCTGCGGCTCCCAGACGTCCTCGCGGCCGCCGCCGAAGCCGACCAGCTCCAGGCCCGACGACTCGAGCGCGCAGTTGCCGGCGAGGATCATCAGGTCGGCCCAGGAGATCTGACGGCCGTACTTCTTCTTCACCGGCCAGAGGAGGCGGCGCGCCTTGTCGAGGTTGGCGTTGTCGGGCCAGCTGTTCAGCGGCGCGAACCGCTGCGTCCCGTCGGAGGCGCCGCCGCGGCCGTCGGCGACGCGGTACGTCCCCGCGCTGTGCCAGGCCATGCGGATGAAGAGCGGTCCGTAGTGGCCCCAGTCGGCCGGCCACCAGTCCTGGGAGGTCGTCATCACCTCCTCGATGTCCTTCTTGACCGCCTCGAGGTCGAGCTTCGCGAACTCGGCGGCGTAGTCGAACTCCTCGCCCATCGGGTCGGCGGCGGGGGAGTTCTGGTGGAGGATCGAGAGGTCGAGGAGGCTCGGCCACCAGTCCCGATTCGACATCGGGTCGGACGGCGACCTCGCGCCTTCCCCGCCCTCGGCCGAGTCGTTCGGGGCGGCGACCGCGGTGTGCAGCGCCGCGACCGGGCACTTCATCTCCTGCGCGAGCGC
>JBICIB010000402.1:0-2490 GCA_043101415.1 Planctomycetota bacterium JB042
TGTGCTCTTCCGATCTCCGTCGCCCACTCGCAGGCTCGAACAGGCGCGCGACGGCATCGGGACGGAGCAGACCTTGGCAGTCTCGAAGGACAACGAGAAAGGGCGTCATCGAACAACCGAGAGCCCCGGAAGAACCGAATTCCTGCGCCTGAGAGTGGAAATTCTCCACCGGGACATCACCGCGAGTGTAGCCTGAGCGGCAAGGAAGGAGGGCATTGCCCATGATCAGCAGATGCGTGATCGGCGTCTCGATCTCGATCTCTTGCCACGCCTTCGGCCAGGGCCTACCGGCTCCCACCGCCGGACCAGGAGTCTCGGCCGAATTCTCGGCGTTGGTGAGTCAGGCCATTCAGTGCGTGAACGTGCATCACCCTGGGACTCCGCTTCCCGCCGGCTTCCAAGTGAGGGTCTTCGCGAGAAACCCTCATGCGGACGGCGACACTCCCATGGCGACGAACTTCGGCGCAGACTCGGATCTGGACGGAAAACACGATGCAACTTCGATCGATGTCTATGAGCTCGAATGGTGCGCCTTCGGGCCGAGCCTCGGTCTTGGTCCGAGCCAGGTCTCTTCGCTGAAGACCAGCGCTGCGAAGTCCACACTCACGACCGCGATCGAACACGAGCTCTTTCACGCCACGAACCCACCGCCGGTCGTGACCCCTCCCGGCGGTGGCGCGGGTCCCGGCGCCGTCGCGGTGCACAATGACCTCGTACTCGGGGACGCGTGGTGCCGCGAGGCCGGCGCTGCCGAATCCGGAGCGACCGCCGCCTGTGCCGCTGCCGCGGTCAGCGTCGATCCGAGCGAGACCGCGATGCTTTGCGGGCTGTTCTGCCAGCAAGTGGCGCTGATCGAGGCGAGCATCGCGCAATGCAATAGCCACGGGTTCGGCTGTCCTCCCTACACGGACCCCGGATACCAGCCGCCGACCTGTCCCGAGTGCCCTCCCTGCTGAGGTGGCGAGGATGAGAACGAACCACGGACTCGCCGGGCGGCTCCTGGTCGCCGCGCTCGTGTCGTCGTCGGGCGATCTGCTCGCTCGGACCTACGAATTCCCCGCGACTCTCGAGAGCGGGAAACAGACCCGCTGGACCGCTCAGTACACGAACTTCTGGCAACGCATCTCCTTCTCGGCGGGCGGCGACGTGGTCCTCGTCCGACGCGAGGAGCGGACGGACCCGAGTTCGGCGTGGGTGTGGACGGAGGGGCGGTACAGCGTCTCCGGTCGGATCCTCGACGTCGCTTCGCGCCACGGAGGAGACTCGCTCTACGTCGCCCTGGTCGACGACCTGGGGAAGGTCCTCGTCGAGGAATGGACGTTCACGGTGGACGACGGTCAGTGGATTCACACGTCGACCGGAACGGCCGGCGCCACCTACGCGGGCGTCACCGGCGTCAAGGGCGGCGGCCCGTACGTCGACCCGGGTCGAGCCGATCACGTCACTCCTCGCCGGAAGGTCGTCTACCGGGGCGGCGATCAGGTCTCCGAGCTGCGAGCCCTGGAAGTCGATCCCGAGGGGAGGATGCTGCTGATGTACGACCTCTCCTTCCGCCTGTGGGAACTCCCCCTGGGCACGCCGGGAGCCGCCGCCACACTGCTCCACGACGCGTCGACCGGCGCGGACCTGAAGCTGTCGCGGGACGTGTTCGTCTGCGACCACGCGTCGCTCGGGCGGGTGTACGTCTTCCAGGACCAGAGGAACGACGCTCCCGTTCATCCGTTCCACTACACGCTCCTCGTCGACACGGAGAACGACGGAACGTTCGACTCGCTCTCGGCCGTCGACGCCGACTGGCTGAGGAACGACATGATCGTCCACGCGTCGCAATGGACGATGATCTTCCGCGCCGGAACCGAGAACTGAACCGGGGAGCGTGAAGCGAGGTTCCGACCCCCGGCGGTACGGCCCGGGACGGCTCCCGGTCGGGCGTCACTCCGCGTCCTCGGGCCCGTCCGCGGGATCGTGCCCGAGCGCGGCGCGCACGCCGGCGAGCGCGGCCGTCGCCTTGCCGAGCTGATTGGCGAGGCGGCGGATCTGGGTCCTTCCGGGATGTCCGTGGGTGATCCAGGCTCCGAGGGCTCGGCTGAGACGAGTTCCCCACGTCTGATGAGTACGGGCTCGTGCCCTCCGCTCGGCTCCTCGTGCCGGCAACGCCCAGCGCTTCGCTTCCGCTTCCTCCGGGATCTCCGTGGGTGATCCTGACCCGATCCGACGCCCCGGATCCGCCCCGAACGGCCGATGCGGCGCGTCCGCAGTCGAGACTCGGTGCTGGCGAGAGGACGGATTCCTGGCCTCGAATCCCGGCATGTTGCGTGGCGCCATTCACGCGTCACGGCGCTACGAACTCCAGCACGGTTGCAGCCGAAGTCCCGATTTCTCGACACTGGTGCTGATCCTCCCCATCCTCGTCGCGTCGGTGGAGGGCGAGATCATCGTTCCCTCCGACTTCATTCGAGTGAGAGTGCGAAACGAGTGGCCGGCTTCCCG
>JBICIB010000403.1:0-4839 GCA_043101415.1 Planctomycetota bacterium JB042
CGAGGAACTCGCCGGCGTCGCCGTGCGCCGCGAGGAGCGCGTCGACGTCGCGCCGGAGCCCCGCGTCGTCGCCGCACGCCGCGGCGAGGAAGCGGTCGCGCTCCTCCTCCTCGAGGTCGAGGGCGTCGAGGAACAGTTCCTTCGGGCTCTTCGTGGTCAATCGGCGATCCGGCGCGGACGGGCGGCCGGATTGTAGCCTCGAGACGAAGAAGGGGGCCGTCGACGAACGACGGCCCCCGGAGTTCCTCCGTCTGCGTGTGGATCCCTCAGCGGCGCCTCCTCTCTCCTTCCCCGTGTTCCCGGCGCGCGGGCCTCACTTCGGCTCGGGCTGGTAGATCTCGCCGTCGTTCTCGAACGCGGCCCCGAACGTGAAGCCGTGGAAGATCGCGCCCGTCCCGTCCGGGAGCGGGGCGCCGGCGCCGCCGATCCGGCCGCCGTTCATGTTCCCGGTGTGGAACCACCCGCCGTTCCCGACGTGGGCGCGGTAGAGGCTGCCGACGTGCATCGGCTGGTCGAGCGAGCCCGAGCCGTACTGGCCGCCGGCGACCAGGAGGTCGTCGTTGTCGAGGACGATCACGTTCGGGAACGCCGCCTGCGCGGAGAGCGTCGCCGAGGGGATGACCTGCGAGGTGGTCGCGTAGACGATCTCGCACTGCGCGATCGACGGCTCGTCCGGCGTCGCGACGAGGTCGGCCTGGTCGAACGAGAAGCCGCCGATCAGCATGACGCGGTCGTTCGGGAGGACCGCCGAACCGTGGCCGGCGCGCGGCGTGATCAGGCTGGCGAGGTTCCAGAACTTCCCGACGCCGGCGTCCGGGACGAACCGCATGATCGAGCTGGTGGTGAAGACCGAGCCGCCCGAGTTCGAGAAGCCGCCCGCGAAGATCACGTCCCCGTTCGACACGCGGTCGGCGGTGTGGAAGGCGCGCGGGAAGACCATGCTCGCCCCGGACGAGAAGGTGCCGGTCTGCGGGTCGTACAGCTCGGTGGTGTTCAGCGCGTTCTGCGCGATCGCGAGCTGGTTCGGGCCGGCCGTCGCGCCCCCCGCGACCAGGACCCGTCCGTCCGCGAGGAGCGTCGCGGTGTGGCCGATCCGTCCCTGCGCCATCGCGCCGGTCGCGCTGAACGTGCCGGTCTGCGGGTCGTAGATCTCGCACGACGCCAGCGCCTGCAGGCCGTTCGAGCCGCCGGTGATCAGCACGCGGCCGTCGTCGAGGAGCGTCGCGCGGTGGCGGAAGCGCCCCTGGACCATGTTCGCGATCGCCTCGAACGACTCGGTCGCCGGGTGGTACCGCTCGGCCGTCTTCGCGCCGGGCTGCGACGAGAACATCGCGGAGGCGGAGTCGTACGGGAGGATCGTCGGCGAACCGCCCGCGAGGAGGACCGTCCCGTCGGCGAGCGGGGTCGCGGTCGGGAAGGCGCGCTGGAACGGCGACGCCTCGAGCGTCGGATGCCAGACCTCCGGATCGCTGAACGTCAGGCGGTACGGGTTCGACTTGCCATCGAAGACGAGGTCCTCGATGTGGAGCGCCTGGAAGTTCAGGACGACGCCGTCGAGCGTCGGGTCCTCGGGGATCGCGTAGGTCAGGTTCGCCGGCGTGAGCCCGACGAAGCCGGGGACCGCGACCGAGAACCCGAGGAGGTCGAGCCCGACGTCGATCGGCGACGCGTGCGGCGCGGGGAGCGCCGTCGCCTCGTACTTCGTCGACATGACGAGGAGGTACGCCTCCCCGAAGGCGCCGTCGACGGAGATGTCGAGGCCGAGGCCGACGCCGCCCCCCTTCATCGAGAGGGCGAGGTCCTCGGCATGGGTCCGAGGGGCGGCGATCGTGGAGAGGGTGAGCGCGAGCGACAGCGAGAGGGTGAGAGGACGGTTCATGGTTCGTTTCTCCTCGGTTCGGAGGGGTCGGTTTCGGATTCGGGGGGTGTCGCGCGGGGCGGTCGTCCGGCCTGCCACGAAAAACCGGCGAATCGGAAAGGACCGTGGCGGCCCGCGCGGACGGATCCCGCGTGCGAGCGCCCGCGCGCCGTGTGAGGAGGCCCTTGGACCGAGGGAGGGAGGGGGGCGGCGGACGATTCCGCGCCGCGCGGTCAGCCTTCCGCCCGGCCGAGGAGCTGGAACAGCCGCGCCCGCGCGAACGCCCACTCGCGGGCGATCGTCCGCGGCGAGGCGTCGAGGTGCGCCGCCGTCTCCTCGACCGCGAGCCCGCAGTAGAACCGGAGCCGCACGACCTTCGCCGCCCGGGCGTCCTCCGCCTCGAGCCGCTCGAGCGCCTCGTCGAGCGCCTCGATCCACCCGGAGTCGGAGTGGACGGCGAGGTCGACCACGTCCATCGGCAGAGGGCGCGCGCCGCCGCCGCGCCGGTCGCTCCGCTTCTTCCGCGCGTGATCGAGGAGGACGCGCCGCATCGCCTCCGACGCGGCAACGAAGAACGAGTCCTTCTCCTGCCAGGTGAGCTGGCGGTCGCCGTTCAGCTTGACGAACGCCTCGTTCACCAGCGCCGTCGCCTGGAGGGTGTGATCGGCCCGCTCCGACGCGAGGCGGCGGCGGGCGATCGCGCGCAGCTTCTCGTACACCTGCTCCACGAACGCTTCGCGGGAGTCGTCGGCGGGCACGGGGTCGTCTCCTTCGACCGGCGGCCCGACCGGACCGGCCGGACCTCGCGCCGGTCAGGGTAACGTCGACGGGACGCACGGGCTACGATCGTCGACGCCCCGGAGGTCCCATGACCGCTCCGCTCGCGCTGCTCCCGCCCATCCCGCTGCTCGCCGCGTTCCTCGCGTCTCCCGCGCCGGACGACGCCGCCGCCCCGCCTCCGCCGCCGCGGACGCTCGTCCTCGAGACCCCGCCGCTCCACATCGACCGGATCTACCATTCGATGCAGGGGCCGTACGACCGGGTCCCGGTCGAGGCGGAGGGGCTCGACTGGGTGACGGCGATCCGCTCGGAGGTGATCGACGCCGGCGACGGGACGCGGCTCGGGGACGAGTTCTTCTGCCACAGCCAGATGCAGGTCGGGCTCGGGAGCCAGCTCCTCGTGATGGCGACCGGCGCCGAGGAGATCCGGTTCCCCGACGGGTTCGGCGTCCGGATGACCGAGTGGACGCGCCGCGGCGGGCTGAACTTCTTCGGCATGGCGCTGAACAACCACGTCGCGCCGATCGACCGGCACGTCCGGGTCCGGGCGACGGTCGAGTACCGCTCGGAGGAGGACGTCCGCGACGCGCCGCTCCGCGAGCTGACGATGACCCCGGTCGTGATGTCGGTCCGCGACGCGCGCCACCGCCCCGCCGACGCCCACGCCCACGCTCACGCCGACGCCCGAGACGAATCGAACGTCGCGACCCATTGCGTGCTCGTCGACGACCTCCCGGTCCATTGGATGGTCCCCCCCGGTCCCCCGCTCACCCGGCGCCGGATCGACGTCCGGCCGTGGCTGACCGCCGAGCGCGCGACCGTCCATTACGTTGCCACCCACCTGCACAACCACGGCGTGTCGATGCTGCTGCGCGACGTCACCACCGGCGAGGTCCTGTGGGAGGCGGTCGTGGAGAACGAGCCGGACCGCGTCCAGATCGCCCGGATCCCCGCGTACGCGAGCGCCGACGGGTTCCCGCTCCGCCGCGACCACGAGTACGAGATCGAGGCGCGTTACGACAACACGAGCGACCGCCCGATCGACGCGATGGCGATGATGGGCGTCTACTGGCGTCCCGCGCCCTGAACGCGCCGACGACCCACCGGAGGACCGAGGACGGGACGGGAGGTCTTCCGCCTCGCCGCCGCGAAGCCCACCGCGTGACGGAGCGACGATGAACTCCCCGATCGTCCAAGGTGTGATCGGCGGGCTGGCGGCCGGCGCGGCGACCGGCCTCGGCGCGGTGATGGTCTACTCGCTCCGGCGGTTGAGCGCCCGCGGGCACGACCTCCTCCTCTCGGTCGCCGGCGGGATCATGCTCGCGGCGACGTTCTACGCGCTGCTCGACCCCGCGATCGCCGTCGCCCGGACGCGGGCCGCCTCGCCGTGGAGCGCGGCGGCGGTCGTCTGCGGCGGCGTGGCGATCGGGGTCGTCACGCTCTGGGTCCTCCACCGGTCCGTCCCGCACGAGCACTTCGTCCAGGGGCGGGAGGGGCCCGAGGCGGAGACCGTGCGGAGGATCTGGCTGTTCGTCTTCGCGATCACCCTCCACAACCTCCCGGAGGGGATGGCGGTCGGCGTCGGGTTCGCGTCGGGGGAGGTCTCGGCCGGCCTGCCGCTGGCGATCGGCATCGGCCTCCAGAACGTGCCGGAGGGGCTCGCGGTCGCCGCCGGCCTGGTCTCGATCGGGTACCGGCGCACGACGGCGTTCCTGGTCAGCCTCGGCACCGGCGTCCTCGAGGCGCTCGGCGCGGCGTTCGGCGCCGCCGCCGCGGCGCTCGCGGAGTCGCTCCTGTCGTGGACCCTCGCGTTCGCCGGCGGCGCGATGCTGTTCGTCATCGTGGGCGAGATCGTCCCCGAGACCCGCCGCACGCAGGCCCACGGCGGGACGACGATCGCCTTCCTCGGCGGCTTCCTCCTCATGACGGCCCTGCACGTCGGCCTCGGCTGATTCCCGTCCGGGACCTCAGGGGCGCCCGGTGCGGACCGCCGTGTCGAGCCCCTCGCGCGGGACGAGATCGATCACCCGCACGAGCCCCTCCTCCGGGTCGTCGAGGACGAACAGGAGACGATGGTGGATCCCGACGCGGACCGACCAGCGCCCCTCGACGCTTCGGAGCGGCTTCGCGTCCCTCCACGCCGCCGCCGCCCCGCCGGCGAGCGCCCCCGCCCTCTCCATCGCCCGCCGGCCGACCCCGGC
>JBICIB010000404.1:0-2555 GCA_043101415.1 Planctomycetota bacterium JB042
CCGCGTGCTCGACGAGAAGCGCGAGTTCCTGCTGAAGCACCCGATGGTCGCGATGATGACCGCCGGCGCCGACATGGAGGAGGTGAACACCCAGCTCGACGGCGCGGTCGAGGCGTACGGCAAGATCGCGGACGGGCCGATCTCGACCGTGGAGGGGCTGAAGACGATCGACCTGGAGGCGTTCCTGAAGGACGTCGTCGGCGG
Organism: Planctomycetota bacterium JB042; assembly: GCA_043101415.1. Taxonomy (GTDB): domain Bacteria; phylum Planctomycetota; class B15-G4; order B15-G4; family JADJEK01; genus JAUIEL01. The sequence continues at coordinate 205 of JBICIB010000404.1, forward strand.
GTCGTCGGACGAGATCACCAAGTCGATGCCGGAGCTCCTCGAGAACGCCGGCGTGCCGGTGCTGGCCGGCGAGTTCGAGACCGAGGTCGTCTCGCAGTCGGACGGCGTCGCGACCCTTCGCCTCACCCCCGCCGACGGCTCGCCGCCGACCGAGATGGAGCTCGCGAACGTCGACGGCTACTGGATCTCGAAGGAGATCGCCGACTCCTGGGACGAGGAGATGGCGCGGGCGCGCGCCGAACTCGCGGAGTTCGAGATCGACGCCGAGATGAAGGCGCAGTTCACGCCGATGATGGACATGGTCGAGGGGATCCTCGACGAGATGCTCGCGGCGGAGAACGAGGTCGAGTTCGGGCAGGCGGTCGCGAAGGCGATGCAGCTCTCCGAGAACTTCTGAGCCCCCCCGGTGAGCCCCCCGGGGCCCGAGACTACTTCCCCGGTCCGGGGCTCGTCTCGACCGGGATCGACAGCTCGTGCGGGCCGAACTCGATCAGGAGCCACCCGGTCCGGCCGGCCTGCGGAGCGCTCAGCGTGATCCGCAAGCGCTCGGCCCGCTCGTCAAGCGTGTCGTGCTCGAGCGGCGCCCGCGGCCCGGTGGGGGCCCGGTCGACCCATGCCGCGTCGAGCCGCATCCGCCGGATCGGGTCGGGGTCGAGGAACTCGAGTTCGTAGGCCCCGTCGGAGTCGCGAGCGACCGCCAGGTAGTACTCCCCGGGCGCGATCTCCAACCCGTCGAAGACGAGCGGCATGTTCGTGTCGAGCGTCGTCCAGTCATCCGCGCCGAGGCGCCACCGCGAGCCGACGAGGTCGTCGAGGAGGGCGTCGTACGCGTCCTTCCAGACCGCGGGCCCGTAGTCGATGTTCGCCTGTCCCAAGGCGACGTTCGTCCCGTACCACGAGACGTGCGTGCTCTTCCGGTCGCGCTCCCCCGAGAACGCTCGCGCGCCGGGGTCCTGCCGCGGAGCGAGGGCGACGGCGGACCCGGCGAGCGCCAGGGCGACCGGAACGACGAACGAACGGAGCGGGATCCCTCGGATCATGGTTCGGTCCTCCTCATGACGCTCCGTGCGCCGCCGACGCCGCGCCCCCTTCGCGAAACCGCGGCCGATCCTCCGCCGCGCCCTACCCGAGCATCTCCTTCACGGTCTCCCGCTCGCCGACCAGCTCGTCGTTCGTGACCGCGATCTTCGACGCGCTGAACTCGTCGATCGGGAGGCCCTGGACCACCTCGTAGGTGCCGGGCGCGACCGTCTTGACCGGCATCGACGCCCAGATCCCCTCGGCGAAGCCATAGCTGCCGTCCGACTTCACCGCGACCGAGTGGACCTCGTCGGAGACCGTCGACAGGGCGCGGACGTGGTCGATCAGCGCGTTCGCCGCCGACGCCGCGGACGAGAGGCCGCGCGCCTCGATGATCGCCGCCCCCCGCTTGCCGACCTTCGTGAGGAACTCCCCCTCCAGCCACGCGTGGTCGCCGATCACGTCGGTCACCGGCTTCCCGCCGATCGTCGCGTTCTTGAAGTGGGCGTACATCGTCGGCGAGTGGTTGCCGTAGATGATCAGGTCCTTCACCTCGGTCACCGGCACGCCGGCCTTCTGGGCGAGCTGGGTCATCGCGCGGTTCTGGTCGAGGCGGGTCATCGCGGTGAACCGCTCCGGCCCGAGGCGCTTCGCGTGCGCCGCCGCGATCATCGTGTTCGTGTTGCACGGGTTCCCGACGACGGCGACGCGGCAGTCGTCCGCCGCGTTCTCGTCGATCGCCTTCCCCTGCCCGATGAAGATCTTCCCGTTGTCCTTCAGCAGGTCGGCCCGCTCCATCCCCGGACCGCGCGGCTTCGAGCCGACCAGGAGGCACCAGTTCGCGTCGCCGAACGCCTCGTTCGGATCGTCGTGCATCGAGATCGAGGAGAGGAGCGGGAACGCGCAGTCGTCGAGCTCCATCGCCACCCCGCGCATCGCCTTCTGCGGCCCCTCGACCGGGATCTCGAGCAGCTTCAGGTTCACCGGCTGGTCGTTCCCGAGCATCTCGCCGGCGGCGATCCGGAACAGGAGGGAGTAGCCGATCTGGCCGGCGGCTCCGGTGACGGCGACGGTGACGGGCGACTTCATGGTTCGGCGCTTTCGATTTCGAGGGGAGTCGAGAAACGGAGCGATCCTACCAGGGAGCGGGCGTCGGGTCGAAGAGGAGATCCGCCGCGGCCCCGGGCGGTCTGCTATCCTCCGCCCCGACATGGGCCGCCTCGAGGGAAAGACCGCGTTCTGCACCGCCGCCGGGCAGGGGATCGGCCGGGCGACGGCGCTCGCGTTCCTCGCCGAGGGCGCGCGGGTGATCGCCACCGACGTCGACGAGG
>JBICIB010000405.1:0-3255 GCA_043101415.1 Planctomycetota bacterium JB042
GATCGTCGACGGCGGCGTCGAGATCCGCGACGTCTCCGCCGCCGGGAACGGCGGCGACGGGGCGCGGATCGACGCGGCCGTGTTCGGGATGAAGATCCTCGACTCGACGTTCAAGAAGAACGACGGCGAGGGCCTCCGCGTCCAGGGTCAGATCTGCTGGGTCGAGGGGAACGTCGCCAAGTCCGGCAACGGACTCGTCGACGAGGGGACCGGCAACGACGGACGCGGCAACAAGGTGAAGGGCGAGGCGACGAACGACTTCTGACCTCGCCGTCCCGCCCGCCGCCCTGCGGGCTCACTTCTTCTTCTGCATCTTCGCCCACGAGTCGCGGAGCGTCGTCGTCCGGTTGAAGACGAGCCGCTCCGGCGTCGACTCGGGATCGACGCAGAAGTAACCGGTCCGCTCGAACTGGCACACGAACCCCGGCCCGACGCCGGCCAGCGCCGGTTCGAGCTTCGCGCCGGTCAGGACCTCGAGCGACGCCGGGTTCAGGTTCGCCGTGAACTCCTCGCCCTCGGGGACGTCGTCCGGATCGGGGTGGGCGAAGAGGTGGTCGTACAGGCGGACCTCCGCGTCGACCGCGTGCGCCGCGGAGACCCAGTGGACGGTCCCCTTCACGCGGCGGCCGTCCTTCGCCTGGCCTCCGAGCGAATCGGGGTCCCAGGTCCCCCGGAGTTCGACCACCTCGCCGGAGCCGTCCTTCACGACCTCCGTACAGGTGAAGAAGCACGCGTTCCGCAGGCGGACCTCCTGCCCCTGCGTGAGGCGGAACCACTTCTTCGGCGGGTCCTCCTCGAAGTCGGTCCGCTCGACGAAGAGCTCGCCGGAGAACGGGACCTTGCGCGTGCCGGCCGCCGGGTCCTCGGGGTTGTTCTGAACCTCGAACTCGCGCACCTCGCCCGGGACCCAGTTCTCGATCACCAGCTTGAGCGGCCGGAGGACGGCGAGGTACCGCGGTGCGACGGGGTTCAGGAACTTCCGCACCTCCTCGTCGAGCCAGGTGACGTCGTTCGTCCCCTCGACCTTCGTCGTGCCGACCCGCTCGCAGAGGGCCCGGATCGCCTCGGGAGGGACGCCGCGCCGCTTCAGGCCGACGAGCGTCGGCATCCGCGGATCGTCCCACCCGCGCACGTGCCCCTCCTCCACCAGGCGCCGGAGCTTCCGCTTGCTGACGATCGTGTGGGTCAGGTTGAACGGGGCGAACTCGATCTGCTGCGGGTGGTGGACCTCGAGCTGGTCGAGGTACCAGTCGTAGAGCGGCCGATGGATCTCGAACTCGAGCGTGCAGACCGAGTGCGTGATCCCCTCGATCGAGTCGCTCTGCCCGTGCGTCCAGTCGTAGGTCGGGTAGATGCACCACGCGTCGCCGGTCCGGTGGTGCGTGGCGCGCACGATGCGGTACATCACCGGGTCGCGCAGGTAGCTGTTCGGCGCCGCCATGTCGATCTTCGCCCGGAGCGTCCGCGACCCGTCGGGGAACTCCCCCGCGCGCATCCGCCGGAACAGGTCGAGGTTCTCCTCCACGCTCCGGCCCCGGTACGGCGAGTCGACGCCCGGCGCGGGCGGGGACTTCCGCTGCGCCTTCACCTCCTCCGGCGTGAGGTCGCAGACGTACGCCTTCCCCTTCTCGATCAGCTTCTCCGCCCACGCGTAGAGCTGCTCGAAGTCGTCGGACGCGAACCGCTCCTCGTCCCACTCGAAGCCGAGCCAGCGGACCGACTCGCGGATCGAGTCGACGAACTCCTGCTCCTCCTTGGTCGGGTTCGTGTCGTCGAAGCGGAGGTTCGTCTTCCCGCCGTACTTCCGCGCCAGGCCGAAGTTCACGGAGATCGACTTGGCGTGGCCGAGATGGAGGTAGCCGTTCGGCTCGGGCGGGAACCGCGTGTGGACCCGACCCCCGAACCGGCCGGAGCGCAGGTGCTCCTCGACGATCTCCTCGATGAAGTTCCGGGACGGCGCGCCGCCCTCTTCCTTGCCGCTCATGTCGCCTCGCTGGCTGCCGGCGGACGTCGCCGGCGCTCGAATCCGTGGCCGAAGCGCGACAGCCTACCGGACCGGCGTCCGCCCCGGCGGGCTGCTATCCTTCGCCGCGTCGTGAAGAGACTCGTGAAGATGCTCCTGTTGCCGCCGGTCGGACCGCTCGCGCTCCTCGCGCTCGGTCTCCTGTGGCGCCGGCGCCGCCGCCGGGCCGGGACCGCGCTCGCGACCGCGGGCGCCCTCCTGCTCCTCCTCTCGATGCTCCCGATCGTCGGGGCCGTCGCCCTCCGGTCGCACCAGACGTTCGACGCGCTCCCGGCCGACTGGCGCCCGACCGACGAGCGGGCGATCGTCGTCCTCTCCGGCGACCACCGCGGCGACGCGCCCGAGGACGAACGCGGCGTGACCGTCGGACCGATGACGCTCGAGCGGATGCGGTACGCGGCCCGGCTCGCCCGCTCCTCCGGGCTGCCGCTCCTCGTCTCCGGCGGCGTGATCACGCAGGAGGCCGAGCCGGTGGCCCGTTCGATGGCGACCGTGTTCACCCGCGACTTCGGGCTCGAGCCGCGGTGGATCGAGGACGGTTCGGACGACACCGCCGAGAACGCTCGCTTCTCGGCCCGCCTCCTCTCCCGGGACGGCGTCGCGTCCGTGGTCCTCGTCACCCACGCCTGGCACATGCCGCGGGCGCGCGGCGCGTTCGCGCGGGCCGGCCTCGGCGTCACGCCGGCGCCGTGCGGATTCCGGTCCGCGCCCGTGCTCGAACTCGCGGCGTTCGTCCCGTCCGGGAAGGCGATGCTGGAGACGTACTGGGGGCTCCACGAGTGGCTCGGCCGGGCGTGGTACGCCCTCGTCGACCGCGCCGGCGAGTGACCCGCCCGCCCGGCATGAACGTCCCTTCACGTCGATCTCAGGGCCCGGTCACGGCGACCGCCGAAGATACGTCCGGAGCGAACGGCTCCCACGCTCGCGACGGATCGCGACCGACGGAGAACCGACGATGAACGAACCGATCAAGACCACGGACGACCTTCGAGCGCACGAGAAGGCGGTCGATCGCCTGAAACGCGAGCTCGAGACCTGGAAGACCGAGCTCGACGAGCTGAAGGTCCAGGCCTCGCTCGCGAAGCTCGAGTCGAAGCAGAAGGCGTCGGAGACCCTCGACGCGTTCGAGCGCCGCTCGAACGAGGTCGAGGCGACCCTGCGCGAGTGGAAGGAGTCCGGCCGCAAGGAGTGGGACGCCGCCACGGAGAGCCTGCAGGCCGGCTGGGAGAAGG
>JBICIB010000406.1:0-4000 GCA_043101415.1 Planctomycetota bacterium JB042
GACCGAGGGCTGCGGGGGTCACGAGCGATACTCGCTCGTGACCCCCTCGCGGATCTGGTAGCCCCTACGGGATTCGAACCCGTGCTTCATGGCTGAGAACCATGTGTCCTGGACCAGGCTAGACTAAGGGGCCTCGCTGGTGGAACGGGACATTCTATGAACCCCACTCCGGAGTCAAGAGGGAGGTCCGATTCCGTCGAAAGTTCCACGGGTCGTCTCCCGCGTTCTGCGTCCCCGATCGCGGCGGCGTAGACTCCCTGGACGACCCCCTCCCGAGCCTGGATTCGCACCCTTGAAACCCGTCGCTCTCCTTCTCGCGGCCCTCCTCGCAGTCGCCGCCGTCTTCGTCTTCCTCGACCCCGACTCGGGCGCCCCCGACGACGGTCGCGTCGACGCGGCGGAGGCCCGGGACGCTCCCTCCCGAGGGACGGACCGCCGCTCGACGCGGGCGGACGTCGAGCCGCCGCCCCTGGCGCCGATCCCCCCGGCCGACGAAGAGGCGGCGGACGACGCGGACGTGGTCGATCTCGAAGCCGGGTCCCCCGAGACCGGGTTGTTCGGACAGGTCCTGACCCCGACCGGCAGCACGCTCGCGGACGCCCTCGTGACGGTCTACCGCGTCGAGGGGCGCTCCCTGCTCGACGAGCGCCGGATCCGCATCGCCGAGCCGGCGCACACGGACGCGGACGGGGTGTTCCGCGTGGTCGGGCTGAAGGGGGGCGACGACTACCTCCTCACGGTCGAGCACGGCGCGTTCGCGTCCGCCGAGGTCCGGGGACTCGAGGTCGAGGCGGACCGGCTCCGACAGGTCCCGGACGTGCGGCTGCAGAGCGGGGTGGAGATCACCGGGGTCGTGATCGGGCCGGATCGCCGGCCGGTGGAAGGCGCGGTGATCCAGGCGATCAGCGTCGGCGACCGGCGTCGGCGCGTCGTCCGGCAGGTCCTCACCGACGAGGGCGGCGGCTACGGACTCGCCGGACTCGCGCCCGGCGCCTACGAGGTGGTCGTCTCCGCCGACGGACTCGAGACCGTCCGCTCGAGCGCCCTGCCGCTCCTCGCCGACAAGGCGCGGAAGCGGTTCGACGCGACGCTCGCCGAGGCGAAGGCGATCGCCGGCGTCGTGACCACGCCGGACGGCCGTCCGCTCGACGGCGCGAAGGTCACGGCCCGTCGCCTGCGCGGGACCGGGCCGAGCTTCGGCTCGGACCGCACCGGCGCCGACGGCGCGTTCGACATCGGCGGGCTCGGCGACGGGGCGTACAACGTCGTCGTCGAGCGGAACGGGTTCATCGCCCGCACCGAGTACGGCGTCGCCGCTCCGAAGAAGAAGCTCCGGATCACCCTGATGCCGACCGTCGGCGTGTCGGGGAAGGTCCGCGACCCGGACGGGGAGGCGGTCTCCTCGTTCTTCGTGCGCGCCTGGCGCGTCACCCCGCAGGGACGCCTCTCCGAGCCGATGGGCGACCCGCGCAAGGTCCGCTCGAACGACGGCTCGTACACGCTCGACGGATTCACCCCGGGGACCTACAAGGTCGAGGCGTTCGTCCCGGGGTACGCGCCGTCGCTCAGCCGCAAGTTCGAGGTGAAGCGCCTCTACGTCCACGGCATCAACGTTCGGATGGCGAAGGGGGCGACCCTCACCGGAGTCGTGACCGACGCCGCCGGGCGCGCGCTCGAGGGGGCGACGGTCCGGCTCCTCTCGCACGCGTTCCGACCGGGACCGATGTCCGAGATGCTCTACGACGACTCCCAGCGGCTCGGCCGCTGCCGGACCGACGAGACCGGCCGCTTCCGGTTCGAGGGGCTGAAGCGCGGCGAGTACCAGCTCGAGGTCTCGGCCAAGGACCACCGGAAGCAGTACGAGCGGGACATCCGCGTCGCCAAGATCGAGACGCTCGAGGTCGGTCCGCTCATGCTCACGCCGGGCGGGCACCTGAAGGGGACGGTCGTCGATCGGAGGAACGTCCCGACCAACGGCGCGCGCGTCACGCTCTCGACGACCGAGGAGGGCGTCGTGGCCGAGGTCCGGGCCGACGACGACGGCTCGTTCGAATTCCGTCACCTCGCGCCCGGCGCCTACAAGATCAACGCGGCCGGGTCGTCCGCCCTCGCGACCTCGGACGACATCTTCACCCAGGCGCTGAAGAGCCTGAAGGGCGGCCTCGACGTGACCGTCGTCGAGGGACAGACGATCCCGGTGACGCTCTACGTCGAGTGAGGGGAGGGGCGGCCGGCCCCGCCCCGCCCGGAGTCAGAACGACCCGGTCGCGCGCCGTCTCTCCCCGGCGACGAGTTCGACCGCCACCTCGCACCCCTTCTCGAAGATCGGGTCGACGCCGCCGGCGTAGGGGACGACGAAGTCGACCTCGTGGTGCGGCGGGACCCCGTTCCCCTCGAGCACGACGCCGTCGATCGGCACGGCGAGCCCGGCCAGCTCGAGGACCGAGCCGTCCGGGAGCCGGTGGAACATCGCGCCGAGCACCGCCCCCTCGGTCCGCTGCCCGACCAGCCGCCCGAGGCCCGACTCGCGCACCCGGTAGGCGAACAGCTCCTTCGCGCTCCGCGAGCGGTCGTCGGTCAGCACGACCAGCGGCTTGTCCCACTCCGGCGGACGGCGCCCTCGCCCCCGCAATCGGCGGACGATCCCCCCCTCGCCGCGGAAGACGTCGAGGAGCTCCCCCACCACGTCGGCGAATCCTCCACGCCCGCGGACGTCGAGCACGAGGACGTCGCAGTCCGCGAGCGGCCCCCGCACCGCTTCGCGGAGGACGTCCGTGACGCCCCGCGAACAGAACCAGAGGTGGAGAGTGCCGACGCGGACGCCGTCCCGTTCGACCACCCGGACCGAACGACGCGCCGCGTCGACGGCGGTCATGCTCTCGGTCCGGACGACGACGTCGCGCCGGTCGTCCGCGTCCGGCGTCGACTGGATCGTCAGGCGGAGCGCGTCGTGCCCGGAGGCGTCGAGGAAGAAGAGGCGGGGCCCGGGGAGCCCGGGGTCGTACCCGGCGTCGACGAGCGCGGGACTCTCCAGCGCCGGGACGCCGTCGATCGTGACGACTCGATCCCCGAGGACGAGCCCGACCTCGGACGCCGGCCCCCCCTCGTAGGTCGCCCGCACGAACAGCCGACCCGGCAACGACTCCTCGAGCACCGTCCCGAACGTCGGGCCGGGGCGGTCGAGCAGTTCCCGCATCATCGCGCGGTGGACCGATTCGTCGAGGATCGTGGTGTGGGACGCGCGGAGCTCCGCGAGCATCTCGAGCAGGAGCGCCCGCACCTCGTCCTCTCCGTCCGCCTCGAGGACGAGCGGGCGGTAGATCCTCCGCAGGGCGGGCCAGTCGACGCCGTGCAGCCCGGAGTCGTAGAACGACTCCGCCACCGTCTCCCAGACCGCGTCGAACAGGGCCGCGTCCTCCTCGGCCGCCGTCGCCATGCCGCCGAGCGGCGAGAGTGCGATCAGGATCCCGAGTCGGGGCCAGGCGCGCGTCATGAGGATCTCCCGGTGGGTCGGCGAGCCGAATCGGCCCCGCGATCAGAACGGGACGACGCGGCCGGTGTTGGCCGCCGCTACAGTTGCAGCCCGTTTTCGCCCGATGCTCGACGACCGAGGAGACCGGGCTCCCGCGCCCCCGCGCGGAGCGGTCGGAGGAGGGAGATGAACCGGAAGCTGCCGCCGTACCGGACGTTCCTGGCGTCCGATTCGAGCATCCGCGACCTCCTCCGGGATCACCGCGTCCTCGCGTTCTGCGGCCTCTCCGCGACCGGAGACCCGGACGCCCTCGACGTCGCCCGCCGGCTGAAGCAGCGCGGCTACCGCGTCGTCCCGGTCACCCCGGACGGCGGAGAGGTGCTCGGGGTGGAGGCGGCCCGGGACGTCGACGCGATCCGGGAGCGGATCGGGATCGTCGTCCTCTGGCGCGGCGCGGCCGACGCGCTCTAGATCGTCGAGGCGGCGGCCCGCCGCGGAGCCGGGGCCGTGTGGGTCGAGGTCGGCGCG
>JBICIB010000407.1:0-3326 GCA_043101415.1 Planctomycetota bacterium JB042
GGCCCCGCGACGGGGGCGGCGGGGACCGGTCGAAGAAGGGGAAGCCGCGCCGGCCCCCCCGGCCGCCGGTCCCGGATCGTCCGGCGACGAAGGGCGAGATCGACGACCTCCTGAAACGGTTCGGACCGCGCCACTGACGTGATCCGGGACGCGACGCCCGAGCCGCGGGGGAGCGGCGTCGTCGGCGCGGCGGTCCTGATCGGCGGGGCGGCGGTCGTCCTCTACCTCGCCACGCGCCAGCGAGGTCTCGAGAACGACGGGATCCACTTCGTGCGGATGCTCGACGAGGGGCGCGACTGGATGCGTCACCTCCTCTACCTCCCGGCGGTGCGGCTGGTGTGCGCGGTCCTCGGGCTCGACGCCGAGGCCGGGATGAAGGCGTTGTCGGCGATCGCGGGCGGGGCCGCGGTGGCCCTCGCCGTCCCGATCGGTCGGAGGCTGTCGCTCACGACCGGCCGCGCCGCGACGTCGGCGACGGTCCTCGCGCTCCTCCCCGGGTTCTGGTTCCACTCGACGGCGAGCGAGGTCCACGCCTTCCACGCCGCGGCGACGGCGGTCCTGCTGCTCGGTCTGCTCCGGTGGATCGATCCGTCGGCGCCGTTTCGCGGGGTGCCGTGGCTCCTCCTCCTCGGGGCCGCGCTCGTGCCGATGACGCACTCGTCGGGGATCGCGGCCGCGGCGCCGGTCGCGGTCGCGGCGATCGCGGCGCCGAGGGGACGGCGGGCCCGCGGGCTGGTCGCGCTCGGCGTCGGCGCCGCGGCGTTCCTCGTCCTGTTCCGGATCGGCTACGCCGCCGAGGAGGACGTCCGCCGGACGGTCGACACGCTGCGCGCGAACTCGCTCGAGCGCCTCCGGCGGATCGATCGGCTCCCCGAGTCGGCCGCCGTCCTCGCCGACGCGCTCCTGGTGCATGCGTCTCCGGCGTCGGTGTCGGCGCCGGCCGGGCTCGTCGTGCTGTGGCGCCGTCGCCGCGCGGCCGCGGCGACGCTCCTCGCGTGGGCCGTCGCGCTCAGCCTCCTCGTCTTCCCGATCCACGACCGGGCGCACGGCAGCTATCACCTGCCGCTCTACGTCGCGACGGCCGCGCTCGCGCTCGTCGCCTGGCCCGTCCTCGTCCGCCGGCCGGTCGACGCGTTCGTCGTCGTCGCCGCCGGGCTCGCGCCGGTGCTCCTCGCGCCGTTCGGCGAGGGGGCGCAGTTCGCGGCGGGCGGAGCGTCGGCGGCGGCGTTCGCGTGGCGTGCGGGGCGCGCGGGGTCCGGCGCCGGCCCGCCGCCCGTCGGCGCGTGGCCGCTCGTCGTCGCGGCCGCGCTGGCGAGCGTCGTCCGGGTCGGTCCCGAGATGCGCGCGGACCCGATCCGCGACCGCATCGCCGCGGTCGAGCGCGCCGAGGCCGACGCGGCGATGATCCTCCTGCTCGAGCCGCGGCTCACCGACCAGCTCCACTGGCAGCGGTACCACGCGGGGATCGCGGCGGGAGAGGCCGAGCTGGTCAACCTGCTGCGGCTCGAGTTCCTCCCCCCGGAGGCGGCGCGGAAGGTGCGCGGCGACTACGAGTTCGTCGTGGCCCGCCACGTCGCGGAGGGGCGGACGGTCCTGCTGGTGGGGGACGTCGCGACCTTCGGCGTCGGCCCGCAGGTGACGGCCTTCCTCGCCGAACTCCGCGCGCGCGGCGGCGTCGAACCGGTCCCGACCGGGATCGACGACGTCCGACGGTTCGCGGACTGACCCGCCCTCGGCGGCGCGACCGGGCTCAGGAGAGCGGGCGGGCCGGCGCGGGGATCCGGGCGGCGATCTCGTCGCACGCCGCGAGGACCCGGCCGACGTCGACGCGCGTCATGCACCGGTGGTCGATCGGGCACTCGCGGAGGAGGCACGGCGAGCACTCCACCGGCTCGCGCACGATCCGGTGGGCGTCGCCGTACGGCGGGGTCGTCACCGGGTCGGTCGGGCCGAAGATCGCGACGATCGGCGTCCCGACCGCGGCGGCGACGTGCATCGCGCCGGTGTCGTTCGAGACCGCGTAGTCGCACCGGTCGAGGACGGCGGCGAGCTCGCAGACCGTCGTCTCGCCCGAGAGGTCGAGGAGCCGCGGGTCGCCGACCTCGTGGACGATCCGGTCGCAGACCGGGTGGTCGCCGGGCGCCCCGACGAGGACGATGCCCAGGTCCTCCCGCTCGAGGAGGGCGCGGGCGAGGGCGACGTAGCGCTCCTCCGGCCACTGCTTGGCGCCGCCGTAGTTCGCGCCGGGGTTGAAGGCGACGAGGCGGGTCGGCGATCGGTCCGCGAGCGGCGCGAGCAGTCGGTCGGCCGCGGCGCGCGTGTCGTCGGGGATCGCGAGCACAGGGGCCTCGGGCGCCGGCTCGAGCCCGAGGCCGGTCAGCACGTGCTGGAGGTAGTGGACGCGGTGGGTCCGGAGGAGGGCGGGGGCGCGCTCGATCGGGTCGGTGAGGATCCACGCCCGGCCGCTCGCCGCGTAGCCGACGCGGCGCGGGACCTCGGCGAGGAGCGCGGTCCACGCCGCGCCGAACGAGCGGGGGAGGAGGATCGCGACGTCGGCCCGGACCCGCTGCAGGCGCCGCACGAGGTCGACGTACGCCCCGAGCCGCCGCGCCCCGCGCGGCCGCCGGTACGGGACGACCTCGTCGACCCCCTCGACCATGCGATAGAGGTCGGCGACCGGGCCGCGCGCGAGGACGGCGATCCACGCGTCCGGGAACGCGCGCCGGAGCGCCCGGTACGTCGGGATCGCCATGACGGCGTCGCCGAGCCACGAGGGGCCGAGGACGAGGATGCGGGTGGGCATGGGAGGATGATAGGAAGCGGGAGGCGGGGGGAGGGAGGCCGGAGGGACGAGGAACTCGAGTCTCCTCCGGGGCGATCCGCGCCGACACCGGGGAGTCCGCGCGCGCCGATTCCGGTCCTCGGACCCTCCGGCCTCCAGCCCCCGGTCCCCAGCCCTTATGATCCCCGCCCCATGATCCGCGTCGAGCGCTACTCCAAGACGTACGACGGCTTCCAGGCCGTGCGCGACCTCTCGTTCGAGGTCGGCGCCGGGGAGATCCTCGGGCTGGTCGGCCCGAACGGGGCGGGGAAGACGACGACGCTGCGGGCGCTCGCGGGGATCCTCCCCCCGACGTCCGGGCGGCTCGAGATCGGCGGGTTCGACGTCGTGGACGACGCGGTCGAGGCGAAGCGGCGGCTGGCGTACGTGCCGGACACGCCGCACCCGTTCGACCTCCTGACCGTCGAGGAGCACCTCCGGTTCACGGCGCTCGCCTACCGGATCGAGGACGCGGAGGAGCGGTTCGCCGGGCTCCTGGACGAGC
>JBICIB010000408.1:0-4806 GCA_043101415.1 Planctomycetota bacterium JB042
TTCAGCTCGCCGATCGTCAGGACGAACCGCTCCGGGGTCGACGGCGGCGGGGCGAGGTCGCGCGCGCCGTCCGCCTGGGTCGGGTCGACGCCGTACCGGACGACGCGGGCGCGCTCGAACCGAGCCTTCTCCTCCAGCTTCGAGAGGGCGAACCGGCTCCCGAGCAGGAGCGCGTCGGCCCGTCCGTACGCCCGCCGGATCAGCCGCCGGTGTCCCGGGTAGCGGAACGGCGCCACGGAGTACGTCCCGTGCCCCGACACGACGACCGGCTTCCCCCGCGCCTTCGCCGCCTCGACCGCCAGCCACGCGTGCGGATAGTCGGAGAGGGCGTGAACGAGGTCGGCGCGCCCGACCGCGGCCCAGACCTTCGGCATCGCCGCCGCGACGTACGCCGCGAACTTCGGCCAGGAGAGGTACAGCAGGTAGTCCGGCGGGAGCGCCACCTGCACGTCGAGCCCGGGCGGCAGCCGGTCGGACAGGCCGCGGTGCTTCCGCGCCAGGAGGACCTCGACCGCGTCGCACCGGGGGGCGACCCGCCGGAGCACCTCGGTCCCGTACTTCCCGACGCCGTCGACCTCGGAGAGCGAGTGCGTGAGACAGAGGAGCTTCACGGCGAACGGAGCCTCCAGAGGACGAGCCTCGGCCCGGGGCGTTCGACGACGAAGACGTCGGGCCACGGCGTCGGCGGGTCCATCGGCAGGTTGGCGTGCGCGGGGAGCGCGTCCCCCCGCGACGGCGACTCCACGGCGACCCGTTCGCCCCGCCGCTCCAGCACCTCGATCAGGGCGGAGTTCGGCGGCCCGCCGGGGGTCCGGTCGGAGGTGACGAGCCACGTCGCGCCGACCTCGTCGAGGAACGACTCGATCGGCTTCTCCCCCTCGCCGAGCCACTGGTGGGGCCAGACCGACTGGAACCGGTAGTACCGCTCGAGCGGGACGACGTCGTACGACGGGCGCCCGGGGGTCTCCGCCGCGAGCCCGGCCGCCTGGCGCTCCTCCCGGCGGGTCGTCCACTTGCCGTCCTGGGACAGCCGCGCCCACGCGGCCGGCCCGAACCGGAGCGGCGGCCCGTACGCCTCGACCGCGATGGTCGCGCCGGCCGGGACGACGTCGGCGATCGTCGACGCCATCCGGGTCCGCGTGTCCTCCCGCAGGAGGATCCGGTCGAGCCGGACGACCGGCGACCAGGCGAGCAGCAGCAACGCGCCCGCCCCCCACCGCAGCGACGGCCGGCGCCAGAGGACCCGAAGCCCGACCGCCGCGAACAGGGCCAGGAACGGGACCGCCGGCGCGAAGTACCGGACGTGCGTCCCGGCGTAGAAGAGGAACAGCAGGAAGAGCGCGACGGGATAGACGAGCACGACCGCCGCGCACCGACGATCGCGCAGCCGCCGAAGCCCGCGCGGGAGCCCGATCAGGGCCAGGAGGAGGAGGACCGGCTCGGCCAGCAGGAGACCGAGGGCGTTCTCGCCGAGGCGCGCGGTCCCGAGCGACTCGAACGAGAACCCCTGGCCGCCGAGGCCGACGCTCGCCTCCGTCGCCTCCGGGTCCTTGTCGCTGGCGACCGCGTCGTCGACTGTCTCGGGGGCGGAGACCGCGCCCCCCTCCGCCCCCCGCAGGAGGTACGGGTAGCCGGTCAGGAGCGCGGTGAGCAGGAACGCCGCCGCCGACACGATCCCCGCCTTCACCACCCGCCCCGGCGTCCGCCCGATCCTCGGCAGCGCGGCCGACGCCGGGAGGAGGACCGCCAGCGCGCCGGTCTGGTGGCACGCCGCGGCGAGCCCGACCGCGATCCCCATCTGGACCGCCCGCTTCGTCGTCGGCCGGCGCGCGTACGCGAGCGAGCGCTCGGCGGTCAGGAGGACCATCGCGGTCATCGGGATCCACGGCCGCGCGCTGTGGGAGAGGTGGACGAGCAGGAACGACCCCGCCGTCGCGAGCGCCGCGAGGACCGCCGCCGGCCGTCCCATCGCGCGCTTCCCGACGCGGTACGCCAGGACCACCGAGAGGAGCGAGAAGAGGAGGACGAGCCCGCGGGCGATCCCGTGGACCGCGGTCGGGTCGTCGACAATCGCGTTCCCGAACTCCTCCGCGCTCGACCAGGCGCCGGTCGCCCGCCCGCCCGCGTAGAGCGCCACGTACGCCGGGAGGAGCAGGTACGGCAGGAGGTACGGGTACGAGGTGTACTCCCCCGCCGGCGGCACCAGGCTCTTCGACTTCGCCATCCCGAGCGCGCCGTTCACGACGTGCGTGTCCGGGACGTACTTCTCGGGGAGGGAGTGCCCGATCGGGACGGCGCGCACGAGGAGGGCGGCGGCGAGGACGAACCAGAGCGCGTGCTTCACGCGTCCCCCGTCCGCTCGCGCACGAACGCCTCGAGCCGCTCGGCGCGCGCGTCCCAGGTGTACCGCTCGGAGGCGGCGAGCGCCCGCCCGGCCCGCGCCGCCGCCCCCGCCCCGTCGGCGAGCGTCGCCTCGATCCCCGCCCGGAGCGCCGCGGGGTCGTCCGGCGGGACGAGCACCGCGGTCTCCTCGTCGAGGATCTCGCGCAGGGAGGGGAGGTCGGAGGCCACGATCGGTCGTCCGGTCGCCAGGAACTCGAACAGCTTCAGCGGCGAAGTGTAGCGGGCGGAGATCGTCTCCTTCCCCGAGTTCGGGAGGACGAGCACGTCCGCCGCCGCGAGGTACGCCGGGACCTTCCGCGGCGCCACCGGTGGGTCGAGCCGGACGTTCGTCGCGCCGTGCCGCTGGACGAGGGCGCGGATCCGCCGCTGGTCCTCCGGCCGTCCGCCGACCAGGAGCGCCTCGAACCGCCCCGATCCCGCCGCGGCCTCGACGAGGACGTCCGCCCCCTTCCACGGGTAGAGGTGCCCGGCGTAGACCGCGAGGCGCGCGTCCGGGTCGACCCGGAGCGCCCGGCGCGCCTGCTCGCGGGACGGCGGGTCCGCGAACCGCGAGGGGGAGAACCCGTCCGGGAGGACCGTCGCGCGCTCCCGGTCGAGGCCGAGCCCGACGAGGTCGTCGAGCAGGCCGTGCGTGATCGTGACGACCCCGGCCGTCCGGCCGAGCGCCCGGACGAGCTCGCGGCGCGGCCGCTCGTGGCGCGGGAGGTCGTGCACCTCGAAGAAGAGCGGCTGCGCCGCGCCGCGGCCGCGAGTGAGCGCGGCGAGCGTCCACGGGTCGCGCGAGTAGACGACGCTCCCCGCCGGCTCTCCTCGCAGGCGCCGCCGGACGGCCGCCGCGAACGTGAGCGACTGCAGGACGAACGGCCCCCGCTGGAGCCGGGTCGGCACGGCGTCGATCCAGTCGATCGTGAAGAGACGCTCGATCCGCGGCGCGGCGGCGAGGCCGTAGTACGCGGGGATCTCGTCGTCCTCGAGCGGGAAGTCGTTCCGGCGCCGCGGGGCCAGGATCGCGACGTCGGCGCCGCGCGCGACGAGGGCGTCGCACTGCGCGAGGATCTGCGCCGCGTTCGCCCGCTCGCTCGGGATCCGGACGTTGGCGACGTAGAGGAGGCGCATCCGGGGGAGTCTACGGACCGGGCGGCGATCCCGTCTCCGGCGCCTTCGGCGCGGGGCGGGACGCCGGCGCGCGCCGACGTCCCGCCCCGGGGCGCGCCGCGTCAGGGCGCCTTCACCTCGATCCCGTTCGCGGTGGTGAAGCCGAGCGGGGTCGCCGCGTCGGAGGCGAGGAACGTCATCGTGAACGAGAGCCCCGACGCCGACGGCGGGAGGATGCCCGGGAGGAACGCCGAACCGTTCCCCGGCCCCGCGCCTCCGAGCGGGATCGTGAGCTGGATCGGCAGGAGCGTCCCGACGTTCAGGAAGCAGCCGCTCGGACCGATCGGCGTCGCCGCCTGCGTCAGGCCGAACAGGAGGAGCGCCGTCGCGCCGCCGTGCGCGCCCGAGAGCTCGAACGCGACCTGTCCGTTCGAGTCGCACACCGTCTGCGCGAGCTCGGGGGCGAAGCCGCCGGTGCCGGGGCACCCGACGCCGTACTGGATCGCGCACGGGGGCCCGACGCAGAGGTTGTCGACCCCGAAGATCGCGTCGAGCGAGGAGATCCCGGTGGTCAGGAAGACGAAGCTCGTCCCGACGAAGCTGCTCGGGAGGTTGAACGTCTCGAAGTCCGGCGCGCCGCCGCCGCCGTCGACGACGTTGTCCGGGGTGAACGTCATCGACACGCCGCTCGGCATGGCGGTGACCGAGAACGGCAGCTCCTGTCCGCCCGGGAACCCGGAGAGGTCGAACTGCGACAGCGCGAACGGCGCCCCGTCGGTCCGCCGCATGATGAGGTCGTTGTGCGTGGTGACGACGGTCGTGCCGTTGTAGCCGTACCCGCTGTAGCCGTTCCCGATGTGGAGGTCGTTGAACGTGTTCTGGGGGCCGGGGCAGAAGTCGAAGCCGGCGCTCGTCACGCAGGCGAAGTCGAGCGGGTGGGACGTCCCGCCGGGCGGCACGCCGAGGTCCTCGAAGTCGATCACCGCCTGGGCGCTGACCGGGATCGTCGTCCCGGGCCCGCCGGGCGTCTGGACCGAGGGACCGACCCCCGGCCGGGACGCCGGGTCGGAGCCGAGCGCGTCGATCGGGAGCGCGACGAGGAAACCGAGGACGAGCGCACGAGAGACGGGTGGGGTCATGTTTCTCCTCCGGAGCGGCGGACCGAGCCCTGTGCCGACCTGCCCCATCGTACCCCGATCCGACGGCCGCCGTCGGCCTCCTCGGCGCCGCCCCGCTCGGCCGCGGCCATCCGCGCGAGCGTCCGCCCCGGGTGACGCTCCTCCGGCGGGAGGTCCCGGTCGACCCGCC
>JBICIB010000409.1:0-6173 GCA_043101415.1 Planctomycetota bacterium JB042
GGCTGGTCGTCTTCGTCACGGCGAGCGGCCGGGGGACGATCGAGGACCTGCTCGTCGACGGCGTCCCGTTCGACGAGTGGAACGCGCGCCGGGGCCGGTGACGGCCGGGGCGGGCACGACAGGAGGACGAGGATGACCGAGACGACCCGCCCCGACCACGAGGGGTACCTGTTCGTCGGCACGCACGGCCACGTGCTCGCCCTGGAGAAGGAGACCGGGAAGACGGTCTGGGAGCGTTCGTTGCCGGGGACCGGGTACTCGGTGGTGGCGATCGTGTTCGAGGACGGGCGGCTCCTCTGCGGCTCCGGGGGGAAGGTGTTCGCGCTCGACCCGGCCGACGGTTCGATCGTGTGGGAGAACTCGCTGCGCGGGATGGGGATGGGGCTGACGTTCCTCACCACCGTCCGGAGCAACGACACGGAGGCGCTGATGACGCTCCTCGCCGGACAGAAGGACGAGGAGGCGACGCAGGGGGCGGCCGCCAGCGGGGGGACCTGAGGTGCCGCGCCGGGTGATCGGGGTGATCGGCGCCGGCGAGTGCGACGCGGAGGCGGCCGCCCGGGCCGAGGAGGTCGGGCGCCGTCTCGCCGAGGCGAACGTCGTGGTCGCGACCGGGGGGCTCGGCGGCGTGATGGAGGCGGCGTCGAAGGGAGCGAGGAACGCCGGCGGGCTCGTCCTCGGGGTCCTCCCGATGAGCCGTCCGCAGGTGGCGAACGCCTTCGTCGACGTCGCCGTCGCGACCGGCATGGGGGAGGCGAGGAACGCGATCCTCGTCCACACCTGCTCGGCGTTCGTCGCGATCGCCGGCGGCCACGGCACGCTCTCCGAGATCGCCCACGCGCTCCGCCAAGGGAAGCGCGTCGTCTCCCTCGGCTGCACGTGGCGGGACGTCGACCCGGCGATCGTCGAGGCGGCGTCGCCCGAGGAGGCGGTGGAGAAGGCGCTGGCGTGGTGAAAGGGGAGGGGGCGTCGGGGAGGCGCGGCCCGCTCACCCGCCGAGGCGGTCGCGGATCTTCTTCAGCCGTCGCGTCCACGACCAGCGGGGACGGCCGGCGTCCTCGAGCCGGCGGCATCGCTCGGCGAGCTCGTCCCGGTGGGCGGAGACGTTCCGGAGGTGGGCCTCGACGTGGCTGCACCGATCGCGCCACGCCTCGAGCTCCGTCGCCGCCGCCCCGTGGAACGGGCAGGCGGCGATCGCCGCGAGCATCTCCTTCGTGACCCGCACGTCGTCGCCTCCGCGCACCACGCCGGCGTCGACCGCCTTGCGGTAGCTCGCGACCACGCCGTCGGCCGCGCGCGCCCAGGTGAACTCCGCCGCCCGCGCGTGCCCGCGCCGGACGAGCGCCGCGACCTCGTCGCCCCCCTCGAGGAAGGTCCGCATCGCCGCGGCGAGCGCCTCGTCGTCCCCCGGCTCGAACAGGAGCGCGCCGTCGCCGCACACCTCGGGGATCGACATCGCCCGCGCCGCGGCGACCGGGACGCCAAGCCGCATCGCCTCGAGCGGGGGGAGCCCGAACCCCTCCTCGCGCGACGGGTAGAGGAGCCCCTTCGACCCCTGCAGGACCGCCTTCACGTCGTCGTCGTCGAGCCCCTCGATCCAGCGGACCCGGTCGGAGAGCTCGAGCCGCGCCAGCAGGACGTCGGTCGACTCGTCGCCGTCCTTCGCCGCGTAGACCTTCTGTCCCGCGCAGACGATCCGGGTGTCGCCCCCGAGCCGGGCCAGCGCCCGGAGCGCGGTCGCGTGGTCCTTGTGCGGGTAGTCCTTGCCGACCAGCACGAACCAGTCGCCGTCGAGTTCGAGGCGGTCGAGGCGCGCGCGGACGTCGTCGGGCTCGAGCGGCTCCTCCAGGCGGGGATCGACGGCGAGCGACGCGAGGTCGACGCGCGTCGGGTCGGCGCCGGTGTCCTCGACCGCCTCGCGCCCCGCCGACGCGGTGTACGACAGCACGCGGTCGGCGCCGGCGACGAGCGCGCGCACGAACCGGTCGTACCACGCGTGTTCCTCCTCGGTCCGGTGGTACTCCGGGTGGCGGTTCAGGATCGCGTCGGTCACCGAGACGACCGACGCCCGCGCCGCCCCGACCAGGAGGAGGTCGTGAGGGTCGCGGTCGGGGAAGTAGGTGAAGTGGAGGACGTCCGGCGCGTCGTCGCCGACGAGGAGCGCGAGGATCTCCTCCGAGGACGCGACCTCCTCCGGTTCGACCCGCTCCGGCACGTGGGCGGCGAGGTCGACGCCGGGGCGGACGAGCGCCCGCAGCCGCGTCACCTCTCGACGTCCGGCGAGCTCGCGGAGGAGGTTCACCTGCACCCGCTCGAGGCCGGAGGTGGCGCGGTGCACGAGGCGGGCGTCGAACAGGACGTGCATGGGCGGCGGGCGGCTCCTTCTCCGACGCGGCCGCGGCGGCGGCGTGCGGGACGAATGTAGTCCGGGGCGGAGGGGGGGCGCAAGCCGCGGCGCCGGCGCCGATTGACGGCCCCTTCACCCCGTTCGGGAGAGCGCTTGACCGGGTCGACCTACCGTCGTACGCGTGAACGAGCGACGGGCGACCGACAAGGG
Source organism: Planctomycetota bacterium JB042 (assembly GCA_043101415.1). Lineage (GTDB taxonomy): Bacteria > Planctomycetota > B15-G4 > B15-G4 > JADJEK01 > JAUIEL01. The sequence goes on from JBICIB010000409.1 coordinate 2,558, forward strand.
ACCGTTCCGCCTCCCCCGCGCCGACGGAGGCGCGCTCGGCGGGGCGGTGCGCGGCGTCGTGGAGCGCCTCCTCGCCCTCGATCGGCTCGACGAGGCGTACCTCGGTCTCGAGCGCGGCCTCGACCCGTTCGACTTCGCGGCCGCCGCCCTGGACGCGCTCGGCGTCGACGTCGCCGTCCGCGAGGGCGACCTCGCCCGGATCCCGGCCGAGGGGCCGGTCGTCGTCGTCGCGAACCACCCGTTCGGAGGGGTCGAGGGGATGGTCCTCGCCCGACTCCTCGGCCGCGTCCGTCCGGACGTCCGGCTGGTCGTCAACCGGATGCTCGGCCGCATCCCCGAGCTGCGCGAGCTCTTCTTCCTCGTCGACGTCTTCGGCGGCGAGCGCGCCGCGCGGGAGAACGTCGCGCCGCTGCGGCGCGCGATGCGGTGGGCGCGGGACGGCGGTCTCCTCGCGTTCTTCCCGGCCGGCGAGGTGTCGCACCTCCACCTGCGGCGACGCCAGGTCCAGGACCCGGCGTGGAACCCGAACGTCGCCCGCGTCGCGCGCGCGGCCGGCGCCACCGTCGTGCCCGTCTACTTCGACGGACGGAACGGCGGCCTCTTCCAGATGGCCGGCCTCGTCCATCCGCGGCTCCGGACCGCGCTCCTGCCGCGCGAGCTCCTGAACAAGGGGCGGTGCCGCCTCGAGGTCCGGGTCGGACGTCCGATCTCGCCCGCGCGGCTGAACCGGCTGGCGACGGACGACGAGAGGATCGCCTACCTCCGGGCCCGGACCGAGCTGCTCCGCCACCGCTCGTCCCGACCCGAGGCGTCGCCGGAGCCGGCCGCGGTCGTGCCGGTCGCCGCGCCGATGCCGGCCGCGTCGCTCGCGGCCGAGGTCGACGCGCTCCCGGACGACCGGACCCTGGCGCGGCAGGGGGCGCTCCGGACCGTGTTGTTCCGGGCCGTCGAGGCGCCGGCGCTGATGGCCGAGATCGCGCGGCTGCGCGAACGGACGTTCCGCGACGCCGGCGAGGGGACCGGCCGCGCGAGCGACCGCGACCGATTCGATCCGCACTACCTCCATCTCGCCGTGTTCGACGACGGCGCCCGCCGGATCGCGGGCGCCTGCCGGATGGGACCAACCGATCGCATCCTCCGCGCGCACGGGCCGGACGGCCTCTACACCTCGACGCTGTTCAAGTTCCGGCGCGGCTTCTTCGACCGCCTCGGGCCGGCGCTCGAGCTCGGCCGATCGTTCGTCGTCCCCGAGCATCAGCGGGACGGCCGGACCCTCGGCCTCCTCTGGAAGGGGATCGCCCGGTTCGTCGCCCGCCACCCTCGCTACCGCACCCTCTTCGGTCCGGTCAGCAGCAGCGCCGTCTCCTCGAAGGCGTCGCAGGCGCTGATGGTCGAGTGGATCAAGCGGTTCGCGATGGCCGACGGCCTGAAGGCGCTGGTCCGCCCCCGCCGCCGCCCGCGCCTCGGCGCCCACTGCCGCGCGGTCCGCGAGTCGACGCTCGCCCTCGAGGGGCTGAACGAGCTCTCCGCGGGGGTCCTCGACCTGGAGCCGGAGCCCCGCGGCGTCCCCGTCCTCGTCCGCGAGTACCTGAAGCTCGGCGGCCGTTTCTGCGCCTTCCACCGCGACCCCGACTTCGCCGACGTCCTCGACGCCCTCGTCGTCGTCGACCTGTTCGGGACCCCGCGCCGCGTGCTGGAGCGGAACATGGGGCGCGAGGGCGCGGAGGGGTTCCTGGCGTTCCACGCGGCGCGCGCGGGGATCGGAGAGGGGGAGCGGCTGGGGGCCGGAGGCCGGGGCCCGGAGGGACGCTGACGCGGAGCGGGAGCGCCGGTCGTCAGGAAGGGGGGCTCGGACGCCGCGAGGGAGAGGACGCCGCCTCGCGGAGGGTCGACGCCGCCTCGCGGTCGAGCAGCCAGACGAGGTCTCCGTTCTCGGGGCGGACCCGCGCCGCGGGGAACGGCGGGGTGCCGCCTCGCTCCAGCAGGATCGTGCGCATCACCGACGCCTTCTTCTCGCCGCCGACGAGGAAGACGACCGTCCGCGCGGCGTTCAGGGCGGAGAGCGTGAGGGTCAGCCGCCGTCCCTTGGCCGCCGAGTCGATCGCCTTCACCAGGTCCGGGCCGGCTCCCTCGTGCACGACGTCGGGGAAGAGGGACGCCGTGTGGCCGTCGTCGCCGACGCCGAGCAGGACGAGGTCGAGCCGCGGGATCGCGTCGTCGCCGCCGACGACCCGGCGGAGCGTCGTCTCGTAGGCCCGCGCCGCGGCGTCGAGGTCGTCTCGCTCTCCCTCCATGCGATGCACCCGGTCCGGGTCGACCGGGACGCGATCGAGGAGCGTCTCCCGCGCCATCCGGAAGTTGCTGTCGGGGTGGTCGGGCGGGACGGCGCGCTCGTCCCCGAACAGGACGTCGGCGCGGGCCCAGTCGACGGTGTCCGGGGCGGCGGCCAGGCGCTCGTGGGTGGCGCGGGGAGTCGAGCCGCCGGCGAGGGCGATCGTGAACCGGCCGCGCTCCCGGATCGCCTCCGCGGCGTGGCGGGCGACGCGCGCGGCGGCGGCCTCGGCCAGCGCGGCCGCGTCGGACGTCACCTCGACGATCACGACGTCTCGAGCCGTTCGCACGCCGCGTGGAGCGCCCGGTCGAAGTCGGTGCTCGTCTGCGGATCGGCGAGGAGGTGGGGGAGGACGTCGGCGTCGGTCGGCATCGGCCGCGGGAGCGCGCAGTTCTCGTGCTCCGCCTCCGACTCGGTCATGTCGAGGACGTGGTCTCCGTGGCGCTCGAGGCGGACGGTGCGGGCGACGCCGTCGACGTCGAACACGAGCCGCACCGCGGCGAGCCGGGAGCGCGCGGCGTCGACCAGGAGCGTCGAGCGCGGGGTCTCGTCCTTGCCGAGCCGGGACGCCACCCAGCCGCAGAGGAGGAGCGCCTCGACGTCGTCGGGCGGCGCGGTCGTCTCGAGCGCCAGCAGCGAGGTCCTCCCGGTGGCGACCCGGTCCCACGCGCACGCGATCGCCTCGCGCCAGACGACGAGCCGCTCGAACGCGAGGTCGCGGATGCCGACGTTCAGCCGCCGCTCGATCTTCCGCATGCGCGTGAAGTCGGCGCGCGGCGCCCTCGACCGGGCGAGGTCGGTCACCACGAGGTCGACCGCCGGGAGGAGGCCGTCGAGCACGGGGCCGTCGAGCATCCTCGGGTCGCGCGCCAGGAGGACGACCGGGAGGTCCGCCACCGGGAGGGCGCCGATGAGCGGCGGGAGGTCGTCCCAGCGGTCGGGGGCGGCGTCGAGGAAGACCTGCTCCTGGCAGACCTGCTTCCCGCCCGGGCCGAGGGTGCAGAAGGCCGCCACCTGGGCCGAGAGCCCGTCCTTCGCGGCGGGGTCTCGCACCACGATCAGCGTGCGGGCCGGGACCACCGACGTCGCGCCGGCGAGGGCGGTCGACACCTCGGTCGAGTCGTCCCGGTCGCCGCATAGCGCCACGATCGTCAGTCCGCACGCGCGGACGACCGCGCTCCCGTGCGGCTCTCCCTGCGCGTCGGCGTCCGCCTTCCGCCAGAGTTCGGCGAGCGCCTCCGCGACGCTCTCGAGCGGCACGTCGCGCCGCGCGGTGATCGCTTC
>JBICIB010000410.1:0-4623 GCA_043101415.1 Planctomycetota bacterium JB042
GCGCCCGGCGCCGGCGGCGACGGATCCTCGGCCCGCGGGAGCCGGTCGGTCACGGGTGGGTTCCAGAAGGTGGACCCAGGAGGATAACCGGCCGCTGGGACGAGCGGGGCCGGCGGTCGAGATTCCCGCGGATTCGGCGCTCAGAGGGTCCGGATCGCCTCGGCCAGCCGTTCGACCTCCTCCTCCGTGTTGAGGTAGTGGACCCCGGCGCGGACGACGGCGTCGAGGCCGAGGTCCTCCATCTGATGGCGCGTCGAGACGACGGTCGACGTGCCGACCTCGATCCCCCGCGCGGCGAGGGCGCGCACGATCCGGTCGGGCGGGTGGGCGGAGTGGGTGAACGCGACGATCCCGCCCCGCCGGACCCCGAGGTCGCGCCCCTCGACGCCGTCGATCGCGGCGAGCCGGGCGCGGAGGAGATCGGCCAGCCGGACGCTCCGCTCCTCGATCGCGTCGAGCCCGAGCTCGAGCGCGAGGTCGACCGCGGCGCCGAGGCCGAGCATCCCGGCGACGTTCCGTTCCCAGGTCTCGTAGCGGCGGGCGTCCTCGCGCACCGCGTAGGCGTCGGCGTCGGTCCAGGTCGCGCCGAGGAGATCGAGCGTCGCCGGCTCGAACCGCGCCGTCGTGTCGCGGCGCGCGTAGAGGAACCCGGTGCCGCGCGGTCCGCGGAGGTGCTTCCGCCCGGTCGCGGAGAGGAAGTCGCAGCCGATCGCGTCGACGTCGAGCGCGAGCTGGCCTGCGGACTGGCAGGCGTCGAGGAGGAACGGCACGCCTCGCGCGCGCGCCGCGCGTCCGACCTCCTCGGCCGGGTTCACGAGACCGTTGCCGGTCGGGACGTGCGTCAGCGTCACGAGCTTCACCCGTTCGTCCTCGAGCCGCCGCGCGAGCGCCTCGACGTCGATCGCTCCGTGGACGTCGTCCGGGACGACATCGATCTCGACGCCGCGGCGTCGCTTCGCCTGCAGCAGCGAGATCGCGTTCGAGGCGTAGTCGGCGCGGCAGGTCGCGATCCGATCGCCGGGCCGGAGGGTCCAGACGACGCTCCAGAACGCCTGGTTCCAGGCGATCGTCGCGTTCTCGACCAGCGCGATCTCGTCCGTCTGCGCGGAGAGGAGCCGCGCCACCGATCGCCGCGCGGCCTCGATCCCCGACTCGGCCCGCCGCTCCGCCTCGTAGCCGCCGACCGCCGCCTCGAGGTCGAGGTGGTCCTTCGCCGCGCGGACGACGCGCGCGGGCGGGAGCGACGCCCCGCAGTGGAGGAAGTGCGCGCGCTCGGGGACGCACCCCGGCGTCTCCCTGCGAATCGCGTCGATGTCGAGCGGCATGCGGACCTCCGTGGGGACCACGATAGAATCGCCGGCCCGAATCTCGGCCCGGAGTGGACGATGACCGACCCGATCGAGCGACTGCGCGAGAAGAACGCCGAAGCGGAGCGAGGCGGGGGAGAGGCGCGCGTCGAGAAGCAGCACGCCCAGGGGAAGCTGACCGCGCGCGAGCGGATCGCGCTCCTGGTCGACGAGGGGTCGTTCTCCGAGCTCGACCGGTTCGTCGTCCACCGGACCGAGGATTTCGGGATGGGGGACAAGAAGTTCGCGGGCGACGGCGTCGTGACCGGGAGCGGACTGATCGAGGGGCGGCCGGTCTTCGTCTTCTCGCAGGACTTCACGGTCTTCGGCGGTTCGCTCGGGGAGGCGCACGCCCAGAAGATCTGCAAGATCATGGACCTGGCGATGAAGGTCGGCGTCCCGGTGATCGGCCTGAACGACTCGGGCGGCGCGCGGATCCAGGAGGGCGTCCTCTCGCTCGGCGGCTACGCCGACATCTTCCTCCGGAACACGCTCGCGTCCGGCGTCGTCCCGCAGCTGTCCGCGATCCTCGGCCCGTGCGCCGGGGGGGCGGTCTACTCGCCGGCGATCACCGATTTCGTGTTCATGGTCGAGAACACGTCGTACATGTTCGTCACCGGCCCGAACGTCGTGAAGACGGTGACCCACGAGGAGGTGACGTCGGAGGAGCTCGGCGGCGCGAAGACGCACGCCTCGAAGTCCGGCGTCTGCCACGTCACCGCCCGCGACGACGCCGAGTGCATCGCGAAGGTGCGGCGCCTCTTCTCGTACCTGCCGCTCAACAACTCGGAGGACCCGCCGGAGATCGACGCCGGCGACTCGCCGACGCGGGCGGACGCCGAGCTCGACTCGATCGTCCCCGAGGATCCGCAGAAGCCGTACGACGTGAAGGACGTCGTGCGCCGCGTGGTCGATCGAGGCGAGTTCTTCGAGGTGCACGAGAAGTACGCGCGGAACATCGTCGTCGGGTTCGCCCGGCTCGACGGCCGGGTCGTGGGGGTGGTGTGCAACCAGCCCGCCCAGCTCGCCGGCTGCCTCGACATCGACGCCTCGAAGAAGGGCGCGCGATTCGTCCGCTTCTGCGACGCGTTCAACATCCCGCTGGTGACGTTCGAGGACGTGCCGGGGTTCCTGCCGGGGACCGCGCAGGAGTACGGAGGGATCATCGACAACGGCGCGAAGCTCCTCTACGCCTACTGCGAGGCGACGGTGCCGAAGCTGACGGTCATCCTCCGGAAGGCGTACGGCGGCGCGTACGACGTCATGTCCTCGAAGCACATCCGCGCCGACCTGAACCTCGCCTGGCCGACCGCCGAGATCGCGGTGATGGGACCGAAGGGCGCGGTCGAGATCATCTACCGCAAGGAGATCGCCAAGGCCGACGACCCGGCGGCGGAGCAGGCGCGGTTCGAGGCGGAGTACAAGGAACGGTTCGCCAACCCGTACAAGGCGGCCGAGCTCGGCTTCGTCGACGAGGTGATCGAGCCGCGCCAGACCCGGGAGCGGCTGATTCGCGGACTGCGGCTGCTGCGGAACAAGCGCGAGGAGCTGCCGCCGAAGAAGCACGGCAACATCCCGATGTAGGGAAGCGCGTTCGCCACGGCGGCGGCCGGAGGAGGGACGAGTTCTCCGACCCGCTGTCCTAGACGCTGCGCGGCTTGCAACGCGTTCGGGAACGTCTACGCGTTCGCCACGGCGGCGGCCGGAGGAGGGACGAGCTCTCCGACCCGCTGTCCCAGCCGCTGCGCGCGGGGCGAGGAACGCGATTCGGGAACGTCTTCGCGTTCGCCACGGCGGGGCCGGAGGAGGGACGAGCTCTCCGACCCGCTCACGTCCTCGCGCGATACGTCCGGTTGGGTCTCCGCGTGGTTTCGAGTCGCGCTGCGGGGTCGCTCTCGGAGCCTCATCCCTCCTCCGGCCCCGCCTCGCCCGTTGCGGACTTCCTCACCCGATTCCGGGATGAAAGAAGGGGAGTCCGGTAGGGACCCATGAGATGGCGCGGACGCGTAGACCTGACGACCGCGTCAGTCCTACGCGCCAGCGCCCTCTCCCCTGCTCTCCCCTGCTCTCCCCTGCTCTCGTTGCTCCCCCTCCGCTATCCTCTCCCCCTTCCCTTCGACTCCGGGAGTCCCCCCGTGCTCAGCCCCCTCGTCTACTGCGGCCCGATGTGGGGCGGCAAGACCGAAGGCCTCATCTCGCGTCTGGTGCGGGCCGAGATCCAGAAGGTCCGCGTCGGCGCGTTCACCCCGGCGCGGAACACGCGGGACGGGAAGAAGCTGATTCGTTCGCACTCGGGAGCGTCGTTCCCGGCGACGAGCGTGCGGCACGCGGACGAGGTCGTGGCGGCGAGCAGCGAACTCGACGTCGTGGGGGTCGACGAGATCTTCATGCTGGAGGGGATCGCCGACGCGGTGCGCGAGATCTCCCGGCTCGGGAAGAAGGTCGTGATGGCGACCCTCGACATGGACTCGGACGGGCAGATCTGGGAGCCGGTCGGGCAGGTCCTCGGGATGGCCGAGGAGATCGTGAAGTGCCCCGCCGTCTGCTCGGTCTGCAAGAAGGACGCGTACTACACCTTCCGCCGCGCCGACGCCCCGAACGCCCGGGTCCTGGTCGGGGCGGGCAACTACTACGAGCCGCGCTGCCGCACCTGCTGGCACCGCGGTCAGGAGGAGAAGCGCCGGCAGGCGGGACAGAAGGAGCTGTTCCGGACCGCGCCGGAGCTGCCGTCCTAGGACTCGCCGCCCCGGCTACAGCCGATACGAGAGGCGGATCGTGGCCGGGAACGACCCGGGCTGGAAGACGATGGTCGAGCCGTTCTCCTTGAACGGCACGTCGGTGTCGACCGCGAAGTCCTCGGCGGCGGAGATCTTCTCGTACAGGATCGCGCGCACGGCCTGGTCGAGGACGAGCGTGTCCTCGACCTCGAGCTCGAGCTCGCCGAAGAGGTACCGGCGGGTGAGGGACGAGCCCTTCAGGACCGTCCCGTCGCGGCGCGCGAGCATCGACGAGTAGACGAGGACGTTGTCGTCGGCGACCGAGACCGACGGGCTGACGTCGAAGTGGCTGGCGTACCGCCCCTTCAGGTCGTCGCGCAGCTTGTTCACGACGTGGCGGAGCGGGTACTCGAGCGCCAGCTTCGTGTTGCCGGCCTTCCGCTCGATGTTGGCGACGTAGAGGCGGAACCGCATGTCGTGCCGGTTGTCCCGGTAGAACGACATCACGCGCTGCTTGAACGACGGCCGGTCGACCGGGGTGACGACGTAGTTCCCCGGCG
>JBICIB010000411.1:0-2553 GCA_043101415.1 Planctomycetota bacterium JB042
CGACCTCGCGTCGAGCGCCGTCTACCGGCCCGCGTCGTCGGGGACCGAGAACGGCACGGTCTTCCTGCTGTTCCTCGCGAACCCGCTGGCGATCGCCAACGTGAAGCCGCCGGCGGGCGAGGTCGGACTCGCGTACGAGGAGGACCTCGGGTTCGGCGGGGGGACGCCGCCGTACACGGTCGAGGTGTTCAAGGGCGCGCTGCCGGACGGGCTCTCGCTCGACGCCGCGGGGACGGTCTCCGGCACGCCGACCAAGAAGGGGAAGAAGACGTTCTCCGTTCGCCTCGCCGACTCGGAAGGGGCCGAGGTGAAGCGGAAGGTGACGCTCGCGATCAAGCCGCCGGTGAAGCTGGTGACCGACTCGCTCGGGAAGGCGAAGCACGGGGTCGAGACGAAGAAGAAGCTCCAGGCGAAGGGCGGCGTGAAGCCGTACGTCTTCTCGATCGTCGGCGGCGGAGCGCCGGAAGGGGTGCAGATCGACGAGGAGGCCGAGACCACGCTGATCGGCGCGCCGGAGGAGGTCGGGACGTTCGTGTTCACCCTCCGCGTGACCGACGCGATGGGCGCCAGCGACGAGCTCGAGGTCGCCCTGAAGGTGAAGAGCACCCTGAAGGTCACGTCGAGCAAGCTGCCGAAGGGGAAGGTCGGGAAGGCGTACGACGAGAACGTCCACGTGAAGGGGGGCGTGCCCGGCTACGCGTTCGAGATCGTCGACGGAGCGCTGCCGGACGGGGTCTCGCTCGTCGTGGAGGAGGGACCGTCGGGATCGGTGCAGCTCGCCGGGACGCCGACGGAGAACGGCCAGTTCGGCTTCACGATCCGGGTGACCGACGACACCGGAGAGACGGCGGAGAAGGCGCTGAAGATCAAGGTGAAGGGCGGGAAGTAGCGGACGAGGCAGGGAGCGAAGGGGGGGCGGAGGCCGCGGTTGGTGTACCCTGGCCGGATGCTCTCCCGGCTCTCCCTCCCCCTCGCGGCGATCGCGTGCATCGCCGCCTGTTCTCCCGCGTCCTCTCCTCCCGAGGCTCCGGCGGCGCGCAAGAACGTCCTCTTCGTGCTGATCGACACCCTCCGGTCGGACCACCTCGAGTCGTACGGGTACGCGCGCGAGACCTCCCCGTTCCTCACGTCTCTCGCCGACGACGGCGTGCTGTTCGAGGAGATGACCGCGCCGTGCTCGTGGACCAAGCCGTCGATCGCGTCGCTCTTCACCTCGCTCTACCCTTCGCAGCACGGCGTCCGGAAGGGGAACGCGAGGGACACGGCCGACAACTTCGTGTCGGACGTCCTCCCGACCAACCTGACGACGCTCGCCGAGCTCTACTCCGCCGCCGGCTACCGGACGTTCGGCGCGGTCCGGAACTCCCACCTGAAAGGGTTCATGGGGTTCGGGCGCGGGTTCGACGTCTACCGCGAGGTGCTCGGGAAGGCGGACGCGGTGGTGCGGCCGTTCGAGAGCTGGCTCGACGAGCGGGAGGGAGACGACGCGCCGTGGTTCGCGTACCTCCACTTCCTCGACGTCCACGCGTACACGCCGCCGCCGGAGTACCGCGACCTCTTCGGCACGCCCGAGCTCGAGTACTTCCTGCCGGGGTCGCCGGAGAAGTTCTCGCAGCTCCGGGACGACGTGAAGGCGGGGCGCATGGCCTGTCCGCCGAAGGAGCAGGAGGGGCTCCGCCTCCTGTACGACGCGACGATCCGCCACCTCGACGACGTCTTGAAGCAGGTGGCCGCGCAGCTGATCGAGCGCGGGGAGTGGGAGGAGACGCTCGTCGTCGTCACGTCCGACCACGGCGAGGAGTTCTTCGAGCACGGCGAGTTCGCGCACGGCCACTCGATGGCCGACAACCTGCTCCGCGTGCCGTGGATCGTCCGGTTCCCCGGCCGAGAGTACGCGGGGACGCGGGTCGACGCGCCGGCGACCCTGGTCGACGTGCTCCCGACGCTCGCGGAGGCGTGCGGGCTGCCGCACCGGCCGGAGGAGTTCGTGGGGACGTCGATGATGTCCGCGATCGAGTCGGCCGACGAGCCGAGCCCCGACCGCTATCGCTACGGCGAGCTCTACAAGGAGGAGGTCCCGAACGAGACCTACTTCCTGGTGCAGTCGCTGCGCGGGCGCGATCACCACTTCCTCCGGACCTGGCGTCCGGCGCCGGGCGCACAGTCGAAGCTCCGGAGCGCCCGCCACCGCTCCTCGTTCGAGCCGGCGCTCCGCAAGGACCACCCCGAGTGGTTCGAGGTCGAGGACGTCCTGTACGACCTCGAGAACGACCCCGACGAACTGGAGGACGCCGCCGACCGCCTCCCCGACGTCACGGAACGCTGCCGCGACATCCTGTCCCGCATCGACGAGATGCTCTACCGCCAGAAACCGGTCGAGGGCGGCGAGGTCGAACTCGATCCCGAAACGATCCAGGACCTACGGGAGAACGGCTACATACGGTGAGAGGGGAGCAGGGGAGAGCAGGGGAGAGCAGGGGAGAGCAGGAGAGAGCAGGGGAGAGCGCGCTGACGCGGAGAACGGACATCGACGTCGAGCCTCCGCCACCGCGC
>JBICIB010000412.1:0-5530 GCA_043101415.1 Planctomycetota bacterium JB042
GGCGAAGATCCGCGCCGCGATCGACCGTCCCGCCTTCGGGATCGAGCCGTCGTGGCGCAGCGCGCTCACGCGGCGTCCCGGTCGGGCCGCGCGGTCGATCGTCGCCGGAGGTCCCAGGCGAGCGCGATCGGACCGACGATCGCCAGGGCCAGGATCGGAGGCGCCGGCGCGAACACCTCCGCGAACGGGAGTTCGAAGTCGTTCGCCAGCCGGATCAGGGCCTCGACCACCGCGATGATCGCCACCACGACCATCCGCCCCTTGACCGTCGAGACCGTGGTCCGGGGGTCGGTCAGCATGAAGAAGACCATGAGCTGGTACATCGGGCCGGTGATCGGCGCCAGCTCGGCCAGCACGGGCGTGCCGGCGACGGCGCTCCGGCCGAGCGCGAGCAGCACGAAGCAGAGCGCGTACGTCGCCGAGATGTGCAGCACCTTCGCGCGCGACGCGACGAGCAGCCCGACCACCCAGATCACGAGGTTCGCCGCCAGGTCGTTGCCGAACTCGTGGGAGAGGATCGCGACCTTCGCCGGCGCGAGGAGGACGAGGACGGCGATGCCGAAGTTGCTCGGGTTCCAGAGGTGGCGTCCCTGCATCCGAAGGACGTACTTCGAGGCGATCGAGAGCACCGCACCGGCCACGAACGGCCAGAACAGCCCGCCGGCCGGCCGGATCAGCATCGCGAGGCTGATCCCCGAGATGTAGGAGCTCTGGATCATCGGCCAGCGTCCGAGCAGGAAGAGCGACAGCAGGATCTCCGTGCCGACGCAGACGCCGAGGGTCGCCGCGAGCTTCTCGTACCCCCCCACGATCCCGAACTTCCACTCCCCGACCACGAGGATCAGCGTGATGAACGCGGTGATGAGGTTCTTCGGGCCGAGCCAGACCTTCACGCGTCCGCCGAGCGACGGCGCGACCGCGGCGGCGGCCGGAGAGGAGGGCGGGGTCGACGTCATGGGGAGGGCTCGCGCAAGGAGTGGACGCGGTCGAGTTCGACGTCGGCCAACGTCTGCTCGAGACCGGAGGGCCAGCGCACGCGGGCCTCGACCGGGCCCGGCGCCGCGCCGAGCCCGAAGTGGAGGCGGCGCTCGTTCTGCGAGGAGAAACCGCACGCCGACGTGACGACCTGCATCTGCGTCCCTCCGGCGAACGAGACCGTCACCTCGGCGCCGAGCGCCCCGGTGTTCCCGCCCGCCCCCTCGAGCGCGAACGAGACCCAACGGTGGCCGGTGTCGGACACGTTGCGATAGTAGAGGAGCGGGCCGTTCTGGTTCGCGATCACCACGTCCAGCCGGCCGTCGCCGTCGCCGTCGAGCAGCGCCACCGCCCGTCCGTCGTACCGGTCGTCGATCCCGACCGCCGGCCCCGCCTCGACGAAGCGCGCCTGGCCGCCATCGTTGAACAGCACCCGCGTCCGCTCGTAGCCCGACAGGCTCCGGTCCTCGATCGGCGGCCAGTGCGACGCGTCGGCGATCACGTCCGCGGTCGCGATGCCGAGCTTCGACATCTGGTACCAGTAGTCGCGCTCCTGGCTCGCCGAGATGAACCCGTTCACGACCACCAGGTCCTGCCGCCCGTCGTTGTCGAGATCCCCGAACTGCGCGCCCCACGCCCACCCGCAGTCGGCGGTCGGGCCGTCGGCGAACTGGACCATGCCCGCGCCGTGGTCGAGGTAGTTCACGCGGAGGTTGTTCCCCTGGAACAGGTACCCCCGCTTCGAGATGTTCGTCACGAAGACCGACAGCCGGCCCTCGTTGAAGACGTCGCCGAGCGCCACGCACATCCCGCTCTTCGACTCGCGCTCGAGGCCGATCCCCTCGGCGAGCTCGAACCGCTCGCCGCCCCGGTTCAGGAACAGCTCCTCCGGCCCGTAGTCGTTCGCGACGTAGAGGTCCGGCCAGCCGTCGCGGTCGAAGTCCGCGGCCACCGCGGCGAACGTCCACCGCGTGCCGACCACGCCGACCTCCTCCGCGACCTCCCGGAACGTGCCGTCCCCGTTCCCTCGATAGAGGAAGTTCCGGCCCCCGTTCCGCGAGAACTCGAAGCTGTCCTGCATGATCTTCGTCGAGCGGACGTTCCAGAGGTCGTGCTCCTCCGAGAAGTAGCAGCCGACGAACAGGTCGAGGTTCCCGTCCCGGTCGTAGTCGAACCAGGTCGCCGCGTTCGCGTTGACCCAGCGCCCCACCCCGGCGCGCTCGGTGACGTCCTCGAACCGGAGGTCGCCGAGGTTCCGGAACAGGCGCGGGCGCCCGTACATGATGACGAAGACGTCGTCGAGGCCGTCGCCGTCGAAGTCCCCCCAGACCGAACCCATCGAGCAGCCGACGCCGTCGCGGTTCAGGTCGGCGAGCCCCGCCTCCGCCGCCCGGTCCTCGAAGGTCCCGTCGCCTCGGTTCACGAACAGCGCGTTCTGCCCGCCGTCCTCGCTGGTGACGACGTACAGGTCCGGATCGCCGTCCACGTCGACGTCGACCACCGAGACCGCCGCCCCGACCGCCGCGACCTGAGGCGCCACGTTCGCGATCCGGGGGTCGAGCGACGTCGGCCGGTGCTCGAACGAGAGCCCGAGGTCGCGCGCCGACTCGACGAACCGGACCCCGGGCCGGAGGTCGCCCGCGTCCTCCGCCGAGAGGTCCGGGCCCTCCCGCCCCTCGCGCCAGACGAAGGCGACGAGGGCGACGAAGGCGACATTCGTGATCCAGCGGCGGAGGAGAATCGACATGGCGGGTGGGGAGGGAAGGACCTGCTTGACCCTATCCCGGATCGACGAGATCGTCCACTCCCTCCCCCGGGCGTGTCGCCGGCGGAACGCGCCGCCCGACCGGCGCGAGGCACGGATTTTCTCCCCGGATCCGACGCCCGGTCCTTCTCATGGGGCCGGGGAGGCGGCCGCTCCCCGGCCCTCGACAGCGCCGGCCGGCACGGGCTGGAGTTCATGAGCGACCCGCAGACCATCGCGTTCCAAGTCGGCGGATCGGAGGTGGGCGCGTGAGCGGCGCCCGGACCACCGAGCTCCTCCGCCGTCTCGTCGGGTTCGACACCGTCTCGTCGAAGTCGAACCTCGCGCTGATCGACTTCGTCGCCGACCTCCTCGACGCCCGGGGGATCGGCGTCGAGCTGACGCGCGACGACGACGGCACGCAGGCGAACCTCTTCGCGACCGTCGGTCCGGCGGACCGCCCGGGGGTCGTGCTCTCCGGCCACACCGACGTCGTCCCCGTGGAGGGGCAGGCCTGGTCGTCCGACCCGTTCGAGGTCACCGAACGGGACGGACGCCTCCACGGACGGGGGACCGCGGACATGAAGGGGTTCCTCGCCGCGGCGCTCGCGGCGATCGGGGACGTCGACCCGGCCGGGCTCCGCTCGCCGGTCCACCTCGCGTTCAGCTACGGCGAGGAGGTCGGCTGCGTCGGCGCCCCGCGGATGATCGCCGCGCTCGAGCGGAGCGGGCGGCCCCGGCCGCGGGCCGTGATCGTCGGGGAACCGACGAACCTCTCGGTCGTCCACGCGCACAAGGGGATCTGCACCCTTCGTACGACGGTCCACGGACACGCGGCCCACTCGAGCCTGCCGGACGCGGGCGCCGGCGCGATCTCCATCGCCGCGGAGATCGTCCGGTTCCTCGCCGGCCTGGCCGACGAGATGCGTCGGCGCGGCGGCGTCGCGGCCGGGTTCGACGTGCCGTGCACCACGCTGAACGTCGGCTCGATCGAGGGTGGCACGGCGGTCAACGTCATCCCGGCGCGGTGCCGTTTCGAGTGGGAGTTTCGAACCCTCCCCGACGCCGACGCCGAGGAGATCCCGCGCCGCCTCGACGAATTCCTCCGGGCGGAGATCCTCCCCCGCGAGCGGGCCCGCGGATTCGAGGTCCGCGTCGAGACCGAACGGACCGCGTCGGCGCCCGCGCTCGTGCCGTCGCCCGACTCGCCGGCGCTGCGGCTCGCGTTCGAGCTCGTGGGAGAAGGGACGCCGGGAGCGGTCTCCTTCGTCACCGAAGCGGGGCTCTTCCAGGGGGCGGGGATGCCGGCCGTGGTGTGCGGACCGGGGAGCATCGAGCAGGCGCACAAGCCGGACGAGTTCATCACCGTCGCGCAGCTCGCGGCGGGCGAGCGGTTCGTGAGGCGGGTGATCGAGAAGGCCGCGGACGCCTAGGACCGGGCGGGAGCCCCTTGTCGTTCCTCGGCCGCCTCCCCGAACGGGGCCCGCCGCGACCGAGGGAGACGTCCGGAACCGGCGGCGCCTCAGCGGTAGTACAGGATCAGGTAGACCGCCAGCAGGAGCGCCGCGAACAGCGCGCTCGTCCCGAGCGGGACGGTGCGGCCGAGCAGCCCGCGCGGGCCGTGCAGCTCGCGGGCGACCGCGACCACGACCTCCGCGGCCGCCTTCCCGACCACCGTGGCCAGCACGTACGCGCCCTGGGCGACGGCCCACGCGCCCCGCCAGGCCGCGACGCCCGCCTTCCGGTACGTCCACTCGAGGTCGACGTTCACGCCGCGGACCTCGGGTGGGTAGAGGCCGCTCCGGATCAGGACGACGACCGCGAGCGCGGCGAGGAAGAGGACCTGCAGCTGCGTCACCACGTGCGAGGCGGTGTACGGCACGTACTCGACGGTCCACGGGAGCAGCGAGTAGAGGAACTCGGGGCGCGTCCCGACGTAGACGCAGAAGAAGGCGGAGATCGCCATCGCGATCAGCATCCCTCGCGGCGGCTCCTTCGTCCGGATCCCCGAGTCGTGGGCGAAGAACGCGAAGTACGGGATCTTGATCCCCGCGTGCTCGAGGACGCCGGCCGACGCGAACAGGAGGATGAACCAGAGCCAGTCGTGCCCCTCGCGGAGCGCCGCGCTCATGATCATCGACTTCGTGACGAACGCCGAGAAGAGCGGGAACGCCGAGATCGAGAGCGCGCCGACGATGCAGAGGATCGTCGTCTTCGGCATCGTCTTGTACAGGCCGCCGAGGTCGGTCCCGCACGTCTTCCCGGTCATGTGGAGGACCGCCCCCATCGACATGAACAGGAGCCCCTTGAAGATCACGTCGGCGAACGCGTGGGAGACCGCGCCGTTGAGCGCGAGCTCGGTGCCGATCCCGATCCCGACGACCATGAAGCCGATCTGGTTGATCATCGAGTACGAGAGGACCTTCCGGAGGTCGTTCTCGATGACCGCGTAGAAGATCGGGAACGCGGTCATCGCCGCCCCGATCCAGATCAGCTGCTCGGTCCCGGGGAAGCCGCGGGCGAGCGCGTAGACCGCGGTCTTGGTGGTGAACGCGGACAGGAAGACGGTCCCCGTCGCCGTCGACGCCGGGTACGCGTCGATGATCCAGGTGTGGAAGAGCGGGAACCCGCACTTCACCCCGAACGCCAGCAGGATCAGCCAGGTCGAGAGCCCCGAGAGCTCCATCTCGTCGAACGCGAGCGTGCCGGTCTCGCGCGCGAACATCAGCAGGCCGGCGAGCAGGACGACGCCGGACAGGACGTTCCAGATCAGGTATCGCATCCCGGTCCGGATCGCCCGCTCGGTCCGCG